>CAJWIF010000005.1 GCA_913041135.1 uncultured Flavobacteriales bacterium | reverse complement strand
GCAGGTAAGCCATGTTGGATGCATTTCCGCACCGCAGACCACGTCGATCCAACATCATTCAATCCATCGGTGGTAAACGCAAATCGAATGCCCGCCATATGAACACGTGCAGCGTTGGACGGAGCCAATTCCCAATGCTTTAATTCATCCAATCCAATGAGCCGACTCAAATACGGGTCGCTCACATCAAAAGGCGTGGGGAAATTCAAGGAAAGCACCAAGTCAGATCCGGTTGCCTGCACCTCTTCCAAACGCTGGTACGTGTCGTTTCCAGCAAACATGATGTAGGGGGTCTTCAACTCGACCACGTCTGCGACCGCCGAAGCCCGCAAGATGTCTTGCCATCCACCAGCATGAAAAAACGCAGGCAAATCGCGTTGACCATTGAATGCTTCTAAGGACAGGTTGGTTTCCAAGCGTTCATTCAATCGGCTGGCATCGGCGTACCATGTGGCATCAAAATGAGTTTGCTTGAGCAAGGCCGTCGCTCCCATGAGCGAACGCGGGTAATCCTGAGAGGAAGAGCCTTTTCGAAAACTAAAATGCGCTGAAGCATCAGGGATGAGCAGGGCTCGTCGGGGATCTTCGGACAAAACAGCTAGCGCACCCGTTCCACGGACAATGCCATCCTGAACATGCGATAGAACCGTTCCAAACCCTGCCTTTAAATACGCCTCTCTTTTCTTTTCAGCCCCAGCCATCGAGGGGTCTAACACTGCCGCCGCGAGGGTCTCAGGGCGAATGGCCTCATTCCATCCATAGGCGCCTTTCTTATCGCTGAGGTCTTGAGAGCCCCGAGAGTAGCGTTCCTCTTGAGCCGAAGGCATTCCCCAGCGTGAACTCAACTCTACAAAGGATGGATACACATGAAAACCGGTCAAATCTTCGCGAACTGCTGGACCGGTCACTTGCAGGGTAGCTGTCGGACCCACCGCTTCGATGCGGCCTTTAAAAACAACCACAGAAGCGTCTTCTAAAACCTCTCCAGACTGCGTATGTATGATTGCGTGATCGAAAACAGTGCGCACCAACGCCTTGTCGACAACGCCATTTACAGGAAATGTCTCCTGCGCAGTCACCGTTAATGCCGCCAAGACGGTGAGGTACAGACTCGCTGTTACACCGCGCAACACTCGAAATCGATTGGGATTGTTCATTTGGAAATGATTCAAAAAGAAATGGCAAGTTAAGCGGTGCAAACTACCTTTGTCACATGGCTATTCCAACAAGTGTTTACGCAGAAATGACGCCGAATCCGGCCGTCATGAAATTTGTCGCCGATCGTCTATTGATTGAAGGCGGATATCAGGCCGAGTTGCGCTCACAAAATGAGGCCTCCTTGTGTTCGCCGCTTGCCGAAGAATTGTTCAACTTTCCTTTTGTAACAGGCATTTTCATCAGTGGACACTTTGTTTCTGTGACCAAAGACGAGAGTTTGGGCTGGGAAATGATTGTTCAACAATTGCGTGAATACATCCGTGAGTGGCTCATGGAAAACCCGGTTGCTATTGACACCAAGGCCTTCGAAAAAGTCATGGAGCAATTGGCTAAACCCGATGTACAAGCCGCCAGCCCATCGGCTTCTAGCAACGTTGCCTTTTTGGATGAATCGGAAATGTCACCAAGCGAGTACGATGATGAAATCAAAGATCTTTTGGATGAATTCGTTCGTCCAGCGGTAGAACAGGACGGTGGTGCCATTGATTTTAAAGCCTTCAAAGAAGGGAAGGTCTATGTTCACATGCGAGGCGCTTGCAGTGGCTGCCCTTCCAGTATGCAAACCTTGAAAGGCGGCATCGAGCAATTGCTCACGTCGAAACTTGACGCTGTGGAAGAGGTTGTTGCTCTCGGGGTTTAAACGAGAAGACGCGCCTTCAATTGTTGGAGACCTCTCCTTTCATGGAGCCAATCTCCTGGCGCAACGCATCCAGGGTTCCTTGAATCCGTTCCATTCCAGAAAATGCCGGTGTTGGCCAATCGAAAGCGAGATACGCTTGAGCGCGCCACACTTCTGAAATCTGATCGGGTTGGACCGCATAGGGAGGGTAATCTGGATTGTCCGAAATCATCCGGAAATCCTCGTGATCCGTATCCAATCGATTTTCGATGCGCTTGAAAACAATCCCATCGTTTCGCGTGACCACGATATACGGTCGCATACCCCCCGAATGATTCCAATCCGGTTCGAACGACGCCAAAATGTAACTACCGCTTGGGATGGGCAACATGCTATCCCCTTCTATTTGAAACAAGCGATACGTTCGATACGGGGACACTTCGGGGATGGGCAAATCAAAGGTCGGAAGGGTTTGCACAAAGTCCGGATCGCTGTAGCCCTCCAAATAACCCGCAGCGGCGCGAACAGGAACCACGGCCACATGCTCCTCGTTCGTTTCGTTGTTCACAGGAACGGTAAGTACCCGTAGGCGATGCCCGTTGGTTCGACTTTCCTGAATTTCCTTGGCATTCACCCCGCGCATCATGGCATCAGTCGACACCCCTAACAAGTCGGCCATGGCTAGAACATTTGCCAACCGCGGCTCAGATCGACCCTCCTCATAAGCGCCTAGGGCAGCGCGCTTGATTCCCATGCGGTCCGCCAGCTCTTGTTGCGTCCAGCCCTTCGCTTTCCGCAAGGACTTGAGGTTCTTAGCGAACAATGGAAGCGAGGTATTGGACATATTTTTGAGCTATTTTGCTATCAAATGTAGCAATGCAAACGAAAAGGTACCTAAATAAATTTGATTTATCTTCATTAAGCCAAATTGCCTTTGATGCCGCGCTCATTTCTCGCCTCATACGTTCTGTTTGCACTCGCTTCCGTTTGGGGACACTCCCTGTTCGCACAGCGATACTTTGGGATTGAACACGCGTGCAGTCACCCGAGCGCATGTGGAGACGGACTGATGGCCCTGGAAGAGAACGCATTCAGCTACACCCCTGCACCGGCATGGATCGATGAATTTACCGAACGAGACGCCTCGTTTCTCGTGACTTACAGCAACTTTCCAGCCGAAGCAATACTCGCTTTTGATGCCGCCGTTGACCTCTGGTCGGCCTTTTTAACTTCTGACATCACCATATGCATTGACGCCTCGTGGGAAACGTTGACCGTAGGAACCTTAGCGCAAGCTGGCCCAAACAACTTGCATGAAAATTTTCAAGGTGCCGCTTTTGCAGACACCTATTATGCGGCAGCTCTGGCCAATGCGCTCAACGGAAATGACCTCAGCCCCCAGTCCGATATCGCGTGTTCGTTTAACAGCACGGCCAACTGGTATTTCGGCTTAGACGGTCAAGCTCCGGCTGGTCATTACGATTTCATCACCGCCGCTTTGCATGAAATTGGGCATGGGATCGGATTCATTGGAAGCGCATACTTCACCAACGGATTCGGATTCTTAGGCACAGCCAACACCCCGTATGTGTATGATCACTTTACGGAAACCATCGACTCCATTGCCTTGTTGGATCTCAGTAATGGTTCCTCTGCACTGGGGAATGCCCTCACGTCCAACCAACTCTATTGGAACGGGAGCAGTGGTGCTGAGGGCGTGGGTGGAGGACGGCCGCGTTTGCACGCCCCTTCCAATTACGAACCTGGATCGAGCTATTCCCACCTGAACGAATCGACCTATCCGGCAGGAAGTCCCAATGCCTTGATGACACCTGCTTTGAACGCAGCCGAATCGAATCACAACCCGGGACCCGCCATCTTAGGCATGTTCGAAGACATGGGGTGGGTCATTGGCGGTTGTGAGTGGACGGACATCACCCTTGGGCCACAAACGTCATGCAATGAAGATCTAGGAACCTATAGCCAAGAAATTACACTCAGCTATCAAGCCGGACCAGCCACCGGTCTGATTCAAGTGAACGGAGCGCTCTATCTGACGACTGAAAGCCCGCAAACAATCAATCTCACAGGGCTAGAAGCCAACGGATTGCCTGTAGACATCAGCGTTCAATTTACCGCTGAGGCCTCCTGTAACGCGGTGTATGAAAACGCCTTTATTGCTCCCATTTCATGCGGTTGCCTGACCGATTTGAGCGGGAACGGCCTCACCGAAGTACAAGATGTGCTTCTTCTACTGGCTGATTTTGGTTGTTTGGAGGAGTGTTCGGGTGATGTCACAGGCGATGGAGCGAGCACAATCGAGGATGTTTTAGCGATCCTTTCCGCTTTTGGACAACCCTGTATGCTATAAATTTTAGCTTTTTTGCTATTTATCATGGATTTGCTACGTATTTTAGCAAATCCCGATGAAAACAAATCCAACATCCCCTCAACGGGCTATTCTCCACCTTGATCTCGACACGTTTTTTGTGTCGGTCGAACGGCTCATGGACCGTCGCCTCAACGGCCAGCCCATTCTGATTGGCGGAACGGGTGATCGAGGAGTGGTTGCTGCCTGCAGCTATGAGACCCGAGCGTTTGGTGTCCACTCGGGAATGCCGATGCGGCAAGCCCGCGCCATGTGCCCCGAAGCGCTTGTGATTCGCGGGCATTCGAGCAACTACATGAAGCACTCGGATTTGGTAACCGAAATTGTACGCGAAGCCGTCCCTGTTTGCGAGAAAACTTCCATCGATGAATTTTATGCCGACCTCAGCGGCATGGATCGGTTTTATGGCTGCTGGGATTTCTCACGTGAATTGCGGCAGAAAGTGATTCGCGAGACCGGGTTGCCCATTTCATTCGGCCTTAGCACGAGTAAAACGGTGAGTAAGGTCGCTACGGGGGAAGCCAAGCCCTCCGGGAACATCCGGGTCGATAGCGGCACGGAACGCCCCTTTCTCGGACCTCTTTCCATTCGGAAAATTCCCCAGGTGGGGACCAAAACTTACCAAACGTTACGGAATCTAGGCGTTCGTCGTATCCATACCATCCAAGAGATGCCCGTGGAATTGATGGAGCAGGTCTTGGGTCAAAACGGCAGTGCTATTTGGCGAAAGTCCCATGGGATCGATACCAGTCCTGTGGTGGCTTTCAACGAGCGCAAGTCCATTTCTACAGAACGGACCTTTGCCAAAGACACCACGGATATCGAAAAGCTTCGCGGAATTTTGATTGCCATGGCGGAAAACCTCGCCTACCAATTGCGGCGCGGCAACAAGCTCACTGCTTGCATCTCGGTGAAAATTCGGTACGCCGATTTCGACACCCGCTCACTGCAATCCCGTATTGCGTATACCGCATCCGACCACATCCTGTTGCCCAAAATCAAGGCGCTCTTCGAGCAGCTGTACGATCGCAGGGTGCAGGTTCGACTCATTGGCGTCCGATATACCAACCTCCTCGAAGGAGCCTGTCAAATGGATCTCTTCGAAGACACGGATGAGCGCTTGCACCTCTACCGCGCTTTAGACCGCATTCGCAACCAATATGGCGACCGCAGCATTGTCGCTGCCGCGGGCCTTGAAGCGCGTACCATCGGCCGTCCCAATCCTTTTAATGGAGAAGCGCCCTTGCTTCTTGCCAACCGTCATCAGTAAATTCATCGCATCATGTGTGGTCGCTACGTCACCGTCTCTTCTGTTCAAGCCATCGAAAAACGCTTCAACGTGCAATCGACTCCCGAAGTCACCGCAGCTTGGCGCCCCAACGCCAACGTTTCTCACGGAGAACAGGCTCCCGTCATTGCCAGCGACGCTCCTCAAACACTTCAAATGCAGCAGTTCGGCTTTACACCGCGCTGGGCCAAGAAGCAGTTTTACATGATCAATGCCCGATCCGAAGGAGACCACAACAAAGAGGACGATCCGCGCTACACGGGTGCCATGGGCATCATTCAAAAGCCCATGTTTCGCCAATCCATCCGCGACCGGAGGTGCCTGATTCTCGCCGATGCTGTGATCGAAGGTCCCAAGCAGCAAAAACTCACCAAGCCCTACCTCGTCTATCCACGCAATGGTGTCAGGCCGTTTGCCATGGCGGGGATTTGGGACGAATGGGCAGATCCCAAAACCGGAGAAATCATTCGGTCGTTTGCCATCCTCACCACGGTGGCCAACACCCTCCTGCAAACTATCGGGCACCACCGCTCACCCGTGCTATTGCCAGAAGAAAACGAGCACGCTTGGCTCGACCTTTCCACGCCCCTCGCGGACATTACGGCCATGCTCGGGCCGTTTCCCAGTAACGCGTTCAACGCTTACCCCATTTCACCCGAAATCCGAGACCCCCGGGTCAACGGTTCCGACTTGCTGCTGCCCATTGGCCAACGCATTCACGTTGAACACGAATTCATGCTCCACCAGGAACTCGAGCTGTTTGGCATGGGAGAGTCACGCGCGCGCAATCGCCGTTCTGGGGAACAAGGAGCGCTGTTCTCCTAACCCGCAAATCGATGCACTTGCACTGCCACTCGTGGTTTAGTCTGCGCCATGGACTCATGCGGCCCGAAGAGCTTCTTGCCGAAGCGCAAGCGGTTGGGATCACGGAACTGGCGTTGACCGACATCAACAACACTTCGGCCAACTGGGATTTTGTCCGACTGGCCCCGCGTTATGGAATTCGGCCCGTTTTGGGTACGGATTTTCGAAACAACGGGCACATGCAGTACATCGCTTTGGCTCACAACGTCGCCGGTTATCACGAACTCTGCGCGCACCTCTCACAGCACCTCCACTCGGGCACCCCCTTTCCTGACCGCGCCCCCGATTTTGCCCATGCCTCCGTGATCTATCCGTGGGGTACAGCCAAGCACCTCGATTTACTGCCCCTGCGCGAACATGAATGGATTGGTGTGCGCCCATGGGAACAAGCCGAATTCCGAATCCTAGAAGGCAATCACGCACGGCGATCACGCATTCCGTGGGATAAATTGCTTGCGCTGCAAACGTTTACGTTTCGTCACAAGCGGGATTGGAATTGCCACCGTCTTTTGCGGGCAATTGACCACAACACCTTGCTCAGTAAGCTTTCCATCGATGCCACGGGCCATGCCTATGACCGGTTGTTGGACGCAGCCAATCTTCACCAGGCATTCGCAGAACGCCCCGAGTGGATTCAGCGGTCCAAAGCACTTCTAAGTCAATGCACCATCGCATTGCCTGAACCGGAAGCTGGGCGGATGCACAACAACCAGCACACCTATACCGAAAGCGAAGAGGGGGATGAATCTCTAATCCGTAGCCTGTGTGCTGAAGGGCTTGCTTACCGGTATCCCGATCATGAGGAGGCCGTTTTGGAACGGATGGAGAATGAGCTTCATATCATTCAAAAGCAAGGCTATCTCGCCTATTTCTTGATCAATTGGGACATCACCAGTTATGCCAGAAGTAAGGGGTATTTCTATGTCGGCCGAGGAAGTGGAGCCAACAGCTTGGTGGCCTATCTCCTGCGCATCACCGATGTGGACCCGATCGAATTGGATCTGTACTTCGAACGGTTCATCAACCTCTACCGGACGAATCCCCCCGACTTTGACATTGATTTCTCCTGGACCGACCGGGATGACGTTACGCGGTACATTTTCGAGCGCTTTGAACACGTCGCCCTCGTCGGCGCATACAGCACCTTTCAACACCGCGCCATCGTCCGAGAATTGGGCAAGGTATTCGGCCTTCCAAAGCATGAAATCGACGCCCTTGCCGACGGGAAATTCAACCCCAATCAACTCAGCGATATGGCCCAATACGTCGTGCGTTATTCCGGCCACCTCCGGGAGTTTCCCAACGCACTGACGGTCCATTCGTGTGGCATTCTGATTGCTGAACATCCCATCCATCACTATGGCGGTACATTCATGCCACCCAAGGGGTTCCCGACCACCCAATTCGATATGGTCGTGGCGGAAGACGTGGGGCTTTTCAAGTTTGATATTCTGAGTCAGCGGGGACTCGGAAAGATCCGGGACACCTTGGACCTCATCGCAGTCCACTCGCCGGCCGTTGTCGCGTCCCTTGATATCCACGACATGCAGCGGTTCAAAGCCGATCCCAAAATTCAACACCTGCTGCGCGAAGCATTGGCTGTCGGTTGTTTTTATGTCGAATCGCCTGCCATGCGGATGCTCATGCGCAAGTTACAAGTCGATACCTATCTGGGGTTGGTTGCCGCCAGTTCCGTCATCCGACCTGGAGTTTCCAAAAGTGGCATGATGCGCACCTACATCGAACGGCACCGAGATCCCAAACGGCGAAAAGAAGCCCACCCCGTCCTTCTGAAATTGATGCCAGAAACCTATGGCGTGATGGTCTATCAAGAAGACGTGATCAAGGTGGCCCACCACTTCGCTGGGCTCGATCTCGGGGAAGCCGATGTCTTGCGCCGTGGTATGAGCGGGAAGTTTCGATCGCGCAACGAGTTTGCAAAAGCCCGAGACACCTTCATTGAAAAGGCCTTGGAACGCGGCCGGCCGACTTCATTGGTTCATGAAGTCTGGGACCAAGTGGAAAGCTTTGCCGGGTACGCCTTTGCCAAAGGGCATTCTGCTTCTTACGCTGTTGAGAGCTATCAAAGCCTCTTTCTCAAGGCCCATTGGCCCCTGGAGTACATGACGGCTTGCATCAACAATTTCGGGGGGTTCTATCGCACCGAGTTTTATGTGCATGAAGCGCGTATGGTCGGTGCCCGTATGGAGGAGCCGTGCATCAACCGAGGCCACTGGGAAGCCACCGTTTATCCGTCAGAACTTCGAATCTATTTGGGGTTCAACCTCGTCCGCGGCATCGAGGCACAAACAGTCGAGGCTGTGATGCAAAATCGCGCGCAATGCGGTCCGTTCACTTCACTGGAAGACGCCATTGAACGGCTCGGATTGGCTTTGGAGCAATGCTTGCTTCTGATCCGTTGTGGCGGATTTCGGTTTACGGACTTGAGCAAACAGCAACTGCTGTGGGAGGCCCATTTTTTGCTTGGACACCGATCACGCTCCGCCCCCGAAATCACGCTGTTCGCTCCCGAAGCACGACGCTTCACACTGCCCGCTTTGGAATCGGGGATACTCGAAGATGCCTTCGATCAAATCGAGTTGTTTGGCTTTCCCTTGGTTTCGCCCTTTCTACTGCTCACTCAGGAGGCGCAAGTAGTGGCGCAACGCAGTGTGAGAAGCGACGCGCTATCTGATTGCATTGGACAAACGGTGGAAGTCGTCGGGTACCTCGTTACGGTCAAGGAAACCGCCACATCGAAAGGAGATCGGATGTGTTTTGGGTGTTTTGTCGACCGAGAAGGTGCTTGGCTCGACACGGTGCACTTTCCTCCCTCACTGCGCACCTATGGGTTTCGAGGCAAAGGCATCTATCGGATTCGCGGTCCCGTACGTGAGGAGTACGGTTGCTACCACGTCGAGGCGTTGTGGATGGAAAAGCTCGCTTACATCCCCGATCCACGCTACGCCGAGGGGGGATTGCCCGGGCGTGACGCACGACCTACCAATGCCTCTTCAAAGCGTCGTCCCACCATGCGAGCCAATAGCAGTGGTGGCCAACTCAAACGGCAAATGCAGTCCAAATCTCGCTAGGAGACCGGTTCACTATTCGGCCTAATTCACTTCAGGAGGCAAGATGTTCCAGCGCAATCCCGCGTAGAGCATCCGTCCAAAAATGGGAGCGTACACCAAGCTAGCATCAAAGTACTGGTTGAAATCACTGGCCGAAACCGGTGAGTCATCATAAACCGCTCCGATGATCGGACGATCTTGCTTGTAATTCAAAGCGTTCTCGACACCGGCATAGAGGGAGAATGACGGCGAGAATTGACGCGTAGCCTGCAAATTCAACTGAGCAAAGCCCGGTGCCTCCCTTGGACGCTGAAACAACTCCGGGTTCGAACCCGTTCCTGGCAATCGCTGCGAGCCCACCCACTGAAACGTTGCATCTGCAAGCCACTGGCTCTGATTTTCTGAGAGCGCCGAAGCATAGCTCCATTGAACAAAAGAGCGGTGTTTTGAGACAAAGGGATCCTGTGTGGGATTCCCAAAGGCCCGATCTGTTTGAGCGTCGACCCAACGATAAGCTATGCGCAAATCAACCCGGCGATGCACATCCCAATTGAATTCTGCCTGAGCGGATCGTGCAAAGGACTCGCCATCCAAATTGTACAGTCGAATCTGCTGGGCATCCGCATCGAGATCCACCACCACCTTATTTTCAAACCACGTGTTGTATACGTCTAAAGCGAGGGATGCATCCCGATAATTCAACCGAAATTTACTGGTCAAATTCAGTCCGGCATTCGTCGCAATTTCCGGCTGGAAATCACCGTATACATTAACATTCCAAGTTCGCTGGCTCGCCCAAGAACCCAGTTGTTCCATGTATGGATTCGACGTCCTGAAGCCGCGGCCAGCGGCCAATTTGAGTGATGTGTTTTCAGTAGCGCTCCAACGGGCGTGCAATCGAGGACTCCAAAATCCCCCAAACAAATTATGCTGATCATAGCGCACTCCAGCCACCACGCTCAAACGCTCCGCATGATTCAGGGTGAATTCGAAAAAGGCGCCAGGAACGACCTCATCCCGCTGTTGGGCAACGCTCAATGTGTCTGATCGATGTACCTTCTCGTCAAACTGATCTGAAACAAAGCTAATCCCTGTCGTGAACGCGCGATTGGTGTTGCCTAAAATTCCTGAGTACAAAACATTCCCTCGGAAAAAACGTTCGCTGCCCGTGTACTTCTGACGACCAAACTGGTGCGCATGTTGGTGATCTGAATACACAAACTGGGTTCCAATACTTCTCCATTCGGCATCTGGGAAAACAAACCCTGTTTTCGCTGAAACCTCCATCCGGTCTATGGCCGTAACGGCCGACCACCCGGAATCTGAGGGGGATGCCAACATGTCCATGACGCCTGACCAAGGCACGTCTTGATCAAAGGCCGCGACCTGGCCGGCAGCGGATTCCGTCTGGATCCAATTCACGGCATATTCACCACGAATTCCACGATCACCGATGAACTTCCATTCGCTGCGCCCGATGTAGTTTCGCTTCAGTGGACCATCTAAAAATCCGTCAGAATTGCGGTCATTCAACTGGTTGTTTCGCACAGCATGCGACAAAAGTGTCGTGCTCCATCGCCGACTAATTCGGTGCTTACTGACGTGGTTCCACTCCAACCGCCCTGACGCATTTCCATAGACATTAACGTGAAGAGGATCGGCACTCTCTGGGTTTTTCAATGCTACATTAATCTGGCCTGTCATGCTCTCATAACCTTGCGTCACCGTCCCAGCTCCCTTGCTGATGTGAATCTCATGAATCCAATCTCCCGGGATAAACATCAATCCTTGAATGACATTTAAACCTCGCGGTCCTGGCAAGTTGTCAACTTGTATTTGGCTGTACTTTCCATCGAGTCCCAACATGCGGATCTGCCGCGTACCCGTCACAGCATCGGTAAACGAGGCATCCACAGATGCATTGGTCTCAAAGGCTTCGGACAAATTGCAGCAAGCTGCCTTGGCCAACTCCTTTCGATTTAACGACTGAATGTTGAGCGGATCTAAAAGAGAAATTCTTGTGGAACTTCGCTCGGCTGTGACCTCGGCAGATCCCAAGCTAACTCCTGATTCGAGTGGGATATCGACATATGACTGGCCCGAAAAAACCAACCCTGCCGTTTGGTACCCCACCATACTGACCAATAGCGTGTCTCCTAAATGGGATGAATTGATCTTAAAAAACCCAAAACCATCGCTAATCTCAATATTTTCTGGAGCACTCGACCAACGGACATACGCCCCAGGCAGTGAAACATATTCCGGTTCATGTACCCCGCCTTCCGATTGGTCATGGCCCTCATGAGACTCGTAAAGAACTTTCCCTCTAAGATTGTTCGTCTGTGCATCCACTGCAGTGACTAATCCAAGAATCAGCACCATCAAATAAATAAACCTCAATGGGTTAGTGGTCTTTGTCATGGCCCTCAGAACCACATGACGCACCATCTCTGTATTTGCAGCACCCATGCAATCCAGCATATTCTTGAACCGTGGCTTTGGCTATATCCGTATCGTGTCCTGCTCTGGCCGCAATCGCGTGCAATTGTTCCACAGAAAATTTATCAGTTTTGTACGCGACAGTCAACTTCTTGGTCTCAAGGTCCCACTCTGCATTGAGAATGCCCGGCAAGTCATAGGCCTTTTCTATGCGCGTTTCGCACATTCCACAAACACCATCAACATTGAAGGTCAGCTCTGCTTTTTTTTGTCCGAATGCAGCACATGAAAAGCAGAAAAGACTGAATGCAATAAAGTACTTCATTTTTCTAAGGTACGAATGGATCGCTCCATTCACTTCTCATGTAATAGCCAAGAGTTCAAAACAGCGTCGCCGAGAACCTATTTCTTGCTCTTCACTGTAGCACTCATGAAGTCACGATTCATGCGTGCTATGTTACTCAAGTCAATCCCCTTGGGGCATTCCACAGCACAAGCTCCCGTATTCGTGCAATTGCCAAAGCCTTCCTTATCCATCTGCTCCACCATGCGTTGAACACGTGACTCCCTTTCAGGCTGGCCTTGAGGTAAGAGCGCAAATTGAGAGACTTTCGCGGACACAAAGAGCATGGCTGAAGCATTCTTGCACGAAGCAACACATGCTCCACAACCAATGCATGTCGCCGCACTAAACGCGTCATCAGCTTGTTCCTTCGGAACGGGAATCGCATTGGCATCAATCGTGTTGCCCGAGGTGTTGACAGAGATGTACCCCCCCGCTTGAATAACCCGGTCAAAAGCACTGCGATCGACCGTTAAATCCTTGATTACCGGAAACGCTTGTGCTCGCCAAGGCTCAATGGCAATGGTATCTCCATCATTGAATGACCGCATGTGCAATTGGCACGTGGTTACTCCACGCCCCGGACCATGTGCTTCACCGTTGATGAACATGGAACACATTCCGCAAATGCCTTCACGGCAATCGTGATCAAACGCAACCGGCTCTCCGCCAGCGCGAATAATCTGGTCGTTGAGCATGTCCATCATTTCGAGGAACGACATGTCCGGAGACACCCCTTCCAATGCATGCGTGTCCATGTGTCCTTTCACTTCCGGGCCGTTTTGGCGCCAAACTTTCAATGTCAGATTCATGACCTTCTTACTTGTAGCTGCGTTGCTTCAACTCGATGTTTTCAAAAACCAAATCTTCCTTGATCAACTTGGATTCACTCGGGTCTCCCGCGAATTCCCAAGCCGACACAAAAGCAAAATTCTCGTCATCCCGAAGAGCCTCTCCTTCCGGGGTTTGATGCTCTTCACGAAAATGTCCTCCACACGATTCCTCTCGAGCCAATGCGTCCATGCACATCAACTCTCCTTGCTCCAAGAAATCAGCGACACGCCCTGCCTTATCCAGTTCTGGGTTGTAGCTCGTCGCATTTCCTGGAACACGAACGTCCTTCCAAAATTCCTCACGCAATGCACGAATGTCCATGATCGCCTTTTTGAGACCGGCTTCGTTTCGCGACATTCCACATTCGTTCCACATGATGCGGCCTAAACGTCGGTGGAAATCATCGACTGGCTTGGACCCGTTGTTGTTGATGAGATGGTCAATGCGCTCCTGAACCGCGTTTTCTGCCGCTTCAAACTCGGCTGAATCTGATGAGATCGCCCCAGTGCGAATGTCATTTGCTAGGTAATCCCCAATGGTATAAGGCAATACGAAATAGCCGTCAGCCAGTCCTTGCATCAAAGCAGAAGCGCCCAATCGATTCGCTCCGTGATCGGAAAAGTTGGATTCGCCTGTTGCATACAACCCCGATACGGAGGTCATCAGATTGTAATCCACCCAAAGCCCCCCCATGGTATAGTGGACCGCAGGATAAATCTTCATCGGTGTTTCGTAAGGATCATCCGCTGCAATCTGCTTGTACATGTCGAAGAGGTTGCCATACTTCGCTTTCACCACCTCCTTGCCCAATGTGACAATCTCTTCAGTCGATGGTTCAGACAGCCCGCGGATGCTCGCTTCTGTTTTGCCGTAACGATTGAACGCGCTGGCGAAATCCAAGAAGACGGCTTCCCCCGTCTTATTCACGCCAAAGCCCGCGTCGCAGCGCTCCTTGGCGGCACGAGAAGCGACGTCCCGTGGGACCAAATTTCCGAATGCCGGATATCGACGTTCCAAATAGTAATCCCGATCAGCCTCTGCAATGTCCAGTGCTCTTATCGTTCCCTTCCGAATTGCTTCCGCATCTTCCTTCTTCGCCGGAACCCAAATGCGACCATCGTTGCGCAACGACTCCGACATCAATGTCAGTTTCGATTGATGCTCACCAGACACCGGAATGCACGTCGGGTGAATTTGTGTGAAGCACGGGTTGGCCATGTGAGCGCCTTTTTTATGCGCCTTCCAAGCTGCCGACACATTCGATCCCATGGCATTCGTGCTCAAGAAGAACACATTACCGTAACCGCCGGTTGCCAATACAACCGCGTGCGCTGCGTGACGCTCCAATTCTCCCGTAACCAAATTCCGAGCGATGATTCCACGACATTTACCATCAACCATAACCACATCCATCATTTCGTGGCGGGTCAACATGTCGACCTTGCCTTTGGAAATCTGGCGGCTTAACGCTGAATAGGCTCCCAACAAGAGCTGCTGGCCTGTCTGGCCCTTCGCATAGAAGGTTCGTGAGACTAAAACTCCTCCGAAGGATCGGTTGTCCAACAGACCTCCGTACTCACGCGCAAACGGAACACCCTGTGCGACGCATTGGTCAATGATGTTGGTTGAAACCTCCGCCAAGCGATGTACGTTGGCCTCTCGGCTTCGGTAATCTCCTCCTTTGACCGTGTCATAGAATAAGCGGTGCACCGAGTCCCCATCGTTTTGATAGTTTTTCGCAGCGTTGATTCCGCCCTGAGCAGCGATTGAGTGAGCCCGTCGTGGGGAGTCTTGGAAACACAGCGCCTTGACATTGTACCCCATCTCCGCAAGGGATGCCGCAGCAGAACTGCCGGCAAGTCCTGTTCCTACAACGATGACGTCAATGGAGCGCTTATTGGCCGGGTTTACCAGCTGAATGTCATCCTTGTACTTCGTCCACTTGTCGGCCAATGGGCCTTCTGGAATTTTGGAATCGAGCATCGTTTCGAAACTTTAAAGCTGGATAAAGAAAAGATAAACTGGAATGCTAGCAAAAAGCGTCGGAACGCCGATGCCAAACAACAACCCTGCCCGCTCAATCAGCGGAGAATATTTTGAATGGCGCAATCCCAAGGATTGAAAGCCACTTTGAAAACCATGAATCAAGTGAAAGCCCAAGGCAAATTGCGCCAAGACATATCCCGCGACGGCTAGACCTGCCAACCCGTTTTCAGGTCCAAAAAAGGTCATGACAACCGTATGCAAATCTTTCAGTCCATCGGATTCGCCAATGGGACCAAAGTGCATTACGTACCAAAAGTTTTGCATGTGACTCACCAAGAACACCAAGATGATGGTTCCCAGGATGCCCATGTTTCGGCTGGACCATGAGGCGTTGGCAGAACCTTTTTCTTTCACATACCCCGTTGGTCGCGCTTTGCGATTCTGCATTGTGAGCGCAATGCCATCCACAACGTGGAACAAAACCGCCGCATACGTCAGGTAGCTGAGTAACTTGACCAGCGGGAAGGTGGTCATAAAATGAGCGTATTCGTTGAAGGCCAATTGCCCTTCAGCGCTTGTATTGAAAAGCTGCAAGTTGCCAACTAAGTGTCCCAAAAGGAAAAGGCATAGAAAAAGCCCTGACAGGGCCATTACATATTTCTTGGCAAGAGACGAACGCAAAATTCCTGAGTTACTCATGGTAGAATCCAATTGGATTCTTCAAAGATAACATGATGACCTCCGGCTACCAACGCATCAACAGACGAAGGCCGCAAGGCTATCCTCCTTCGGGATGAAAAGGGGGCGCCTCGGTTATCGAAGCGCCCCCACCATCAGGACTCCACAGACTCCACTGGACGGCGATCAAGCATCAACATTTCGCTCGCCACGATCTCCGTGACGTAACGCGTATGCCCCTCACCATCTTCGTAAGTGCGGTAAGCCAGACGGCCTTCGACGGCAATCTCCGCGCCCTTTTTGAGGTATTGACCAGCGACATCCGCCAGCGCGCCCCACGTGACCACATCGTGCCACTGTGTGCGCTCCACACGTTCACCCTCACCATTGCGGAAGATTTCGTTGGTCGCTACCGGAAAAGAGCATTTGGTCTTGCCTTCATCGAAGCTCATCAATTCGGGATCTTTCCCGAGACGTCCAATCAATTGGACCTTATTTCTAAGTGCATTCATTTGGTTAATTATTCTTGGCCAAACATCCGACGGTCACTTGCATCTAGTCGTAACCCGAACGGATACATTCACCAATTGACACAAGGGGTTTGTCGGCGCGACGAGCGTGTATCTTTGCCCCCACATCTGAACAGTTTCAATGGCTTCTAAAATCCGCGTCCGTTTCGCTCCTAGCCCGACCGGCCCTCTGCACATGGGCGGTGTCCGAACGGCTTTATACAATTACCTCTTCGCCAAGAAACACGGGGGCGATTTCTTGCTTCGCATCGAAGACACCGATCAAAAACGCTTCGTACCGGGAGCGGATACGTACATCCAAAAAGCCCTTGAATGGTGCGGGATCCCCGCTTCTGAGGGCGATGGTATCGGAGGTGAACACGGGCCGTATAAACAATCCGATCGCAGTGCGTTGTATGCCACCGAATTGAACCGATTGCTGGAGACAGGCAACGCATACAAAGCCTTCGATACGTCCGAAGAAATGGATGTCCTTCGAAAGGCCGCCGAGAAAAACGGAGATGTCTGGCAATACGACGCCAGTACGCGGATGTCCATGCGGAATTCCTTGTCATTAAGCGCTGACCAATTGGCTCAATTGGAGGAAAACAACACCCCCTACACCATCCGTTTTCGCATGCCGGACGCCGCTCGAGATTATGGGTTCAACGATGCCATACGCGGCCATATTATCGTTTCAACGGGTGTCCTCGACGACAAGGTCCTGATGAAAACAGATGGATTGCCCACCTACCATCTCGCCAACGTTGTCGATGATCATCACATGGCAATCAGTCACGTTATTCGAGGAGAAGAGTGGCTTCCAAGCGCACCTCTTCACGGCCTACTGTATGAAGCCTTTGGATGGGATGCTCCCGTCTTTGCACATTTGTCATTGATCTTGAAACCAACCGGAAACGGAAAGTTGAGCAAGCGCGATGGCGATCAAGGAGGCTTCCCCATCTTTCCTTTGAATTGGGAAGATCCGCAAACAGGTGTGGTGTCAAGCGGTTATCGAGAGCAAGGCTATCTTCCCGAGGCTTTCATCAACATGCTCCTCCTCTTGGGATGGAGCAGCGGTGATGAGAAAGAGTTGTTTTCGATGGAAGAAGCCATCGCCGCATTTGAATTGGAAGGCGTCACCAAATCTGGGGCACGTTTCAATCCGGATAAAACCAAGTGGTTCAACGAACAGTACTTGCGTCAACTTCCAACGGACGCTGCGGTTGCTGCGTTCCGAGAATGCGCGAAGGGCGAAGTCGATCAATGGGATGATGCCCGGTGTATCCATGTATTGGATATGATGCTCGAACGCGTCAGCTTCATGCACGAGATCAGCGCACATCGGTATCTTTTTGAGGCGCCTGCAACGTTAGACGAGAAGCTTGTGGCTAAAAAGTGGAAGCCTGAGACAGCAGGCTATGTGCTTCAATTAAAAGCGGTTTTGGCATCCGTCGAGTCTTTTGATTCGAGCAGCATAGAAACGGTATTCAAAGCATTCCTAGAAGAAAATAACTTGGGGTTTGGAGCCGTCTTATTGCCCTTTAGACTGGTTCTTACGGGCAAAGGAGGTGGGCCATCCATGTTTGATTTCGCTTCTTTTTTAGGCCGTGAAGAAACGATGCGCCGCATCGATCTTGGACTGGCTAAAGTCAGCTAATCTGCATCTCAGGAACCGACTCGGGTACCACTAGTTTGCCGGCAGTCGCGGCAACTACCTGTTCGACCGAAATTCCAGGAGCCACTTCCACCAAATGGAAGGCGCCATCGCGAATGTCCAATACGGCAAGATTGGTCACCACGCGTCTCACGCATGCCACACCCGTTAATGGCAAGGAGCAATTTGAAAGCAACTTGGACTCGCCTGCTCGGTTCGTGTGCATCATCGCTACGATGATGTTTTCAGCACTCGCTACGAGATCCATTGCTCCGCCCATCCCTTTGACCATTTTACCCGGAATTTTCCAATTGGCGATGTCCCCATTTTGTGAAACTTCCATGGCTCCCAATACGGTCAACTGAACGTGTTGTCCACGGATCATGGCGAACGATGTTGCGCTATCGAAATAGGCCGCTCCGGGCATCGCCGTAATGGTCTGCTTGCCCGCGTTGATCAAATCAGCATCCTCATCTCCCTCCATCGGAAAAGGACCCATACCCAAGATGCCATTCTCCGATTGAAATTCCACTTCCATTCCCGAAGGAATGTAGTTGGCCACCAACGTGGGAATCCCAATGCCCAAATTCACGTACCAGCCGTTTCTAACTTCCTGCGCGATGCGCTGTGCAATGCCATTTTTGTCCAACATGGAGTGTTGATTTGATTCGTTTACCGTGATTGAACAGTCCGCTGTTCGATGCGTTTTTCGTAGCCTGAGCCTTGAAAAATGCGTTGCACAAAAATCCCAGGCGTATGAACGGAATTGGGATCTAGTTCCCCCTCAGGAACGAGTTCCTCAACCTCCGCTACTGTGATTTTTCCTGCCATGGCCATCATTGGATTGAAGTTTCTCGCTGTGGCTTTGAAAATTAGGTTGCCTGAAGCGTCTCCTTTCCACGCTTTGACAAAGGCAAAATCCGCGGTCAACGCAGACTCCAAAATATGTGGCTTGCCATTGAAATCCCGCACTTCTTTACCAGCAGCAACCTCCGTTCCATATCCTGCCGGTGTATAGAATGCTGGAATTCCAGCACCGCCAGCACGGCACCGTTCCGCTAAAGAGCCCTGGGGAATCAAATCCACCTCCAATTCACCGCTGAGCATTTGGCGTTCAAACTCATCGTTTTCGCCTACATAAGAGGAAATCATCTTGCGTATTTGGCGTTGCTGCAGCAGCAGGCCGAGGCCAAAGTCATCCACTCCTGCATTGTTGGAGATGCACGTCACATCCTGAATTCCGAGCCGTACCAATTCCGCAATGCTGCATTCAGGAATTCCGCAAAGGCCGAATCCCCCCAACATGAGGGTCATCCCACTTTCAACGCCGGAACATGCCGCCGTTACGTCTTTTACTTGTTTTGAAATCGCCATGGCGTTGTGTTCTGATTATTCAAACAAATCCTCATCATCGAATCCAGCCCCTCCAAAAGTGGCTTGTTGAAGTTCCTTGAGTTGTCGACAATCCAATGAATCCAATCCCATTCCTTCTGGACGATCGAAGTCTGCCGTGCTCAAATTGAGGGCCGTGTTGGCATACGCTGACTTCATGTAATATCCATAGATTGGCAAAGCCGTATTGGCTCCCTGCCCGTTCGCAATTGTGCTAAAGCGAACGGTTGGATCCAGCGCGCCGACCCACACCCCCGTGACCAATTCCGGAGTCATGCCCATGAACCATCCGTCAGTGTGGTTTTGCGTCGTTCCCGTTTTTCCCGCCATCGGTACTTTTATGCCGTCGTATTTCCGACGGTCCAAATCCATGCGCAACCGGATGCCCGTCCCCTTTCGCTTTCCTGTTTCCGCATTGTACGCTCCGTCCACGACTCCCTTCATCATGTCCACAACCGTGAAGGCCGTGCGCTTGTCCAATCCTTGGCGGATTTCAGGTTCTGGTGTCCAAATGACATTTCCATACTTGTCCTCAATCCTAGCAATAATGGTGGGGGATATGTGCACACCGCCGTTGACCAAAGCCGCATTGGCAACAGTGATTTCTTTGAGTGTGAGTTGTGCTGAACCCAACGCAATGGAAGGAACCGCCGGAATTTCGCTTTCTATTCCCAGCGCATGTGCCAATTCAATCACGCGTTCTGGACCAAAATCTTTGATCAACTTGGCTGAAATCGTGTTCATGGAGTTGGCCAACGCGTATTCCAAATTCACAACTTCACCGTATTTAAAATCCGAATTGTCTGGACACCAGTCGGGTTGATCCCCCGGCATTTCAACACAAATGCGCTGGTTGGGCAACTCCGAACAACGTGACATTCCATGCCGCAGTGCAGTCGCATACACAAAAGGCTTGAAGATGGATCCCACTTGACGGCGGGACTGCGATACGTTGTCATACTTGAAGTACCGGTAATCGATGCCTCCAACCCATGCCTTGATGTGACCTGTTTTCGGTTCGATGGACATCAGTCCTGCATGCAGCAAACTCTTGTGATACAGAATAGAATCCAACGGAGTCAGCGTCGTGTCTCGTGGGCCCTGGTGGGTGAATACCTTCATCTTCGCGGGTTCGCGAAAAGACCGGTCAATCTCTTTTTTACTCGGGCGGTGCCACGTGTGGCTGCACCCTCCTTTTTCCGCATCACAAGTCCACGTATCCCCGGAATCATCTGTGCTTTTATCGATGTAAAAACCAGGCCGTTCGCATTCAGGGCATTGCTTTCCGGCACACCTCAAATAGCGGGTACTCTGCTTGATTGCTGAATTGATGATGCGTTCTCGGTCGGCCCGTTCAATGCCCTCATAGAACGGCCATTCAGATGAACTTCGTGACCTCAAATCCCGGTTTAGCGTGGTCTGCAATTCATTGCCCAAATGCTCATGAACCGCCTCTTCTGCGGCCTTTTGAAGTCGGCTATCGATGGTTGTATGCACCTGGATTCCATCGCGGTAAAGGTCATACGGTGACCCGTCAGATTGGTGAATAAGCCAGTCTCCAGAAGCGTCCTTATTTCCCAATAACTTCTTCAGTTTCGCTCTCAGAATTTCACGAAAATAAGGAGCTGTTCCCGCATCGTGACTCACACGCTGGTAATCCAATCCCAAAGGAAGTTGCCTCAAGGAGTCGACCTCTACTGCGGTAAGCAAATCGTACCTCGCCATTTGCTTGAACACCACATTTCGCCTGTTCTGAACAGATTCTGGGCGACGCAAAGGGTTGTATAACGAGCTGTTTTTGAGCATCCCCACCAACATCGCCGCTTCATGCAAATCCAATTCTTCAACCTTTTTATCAAAATAAATATTGGCCGCTGACTTGATGCCCACTGCTTGGTTTAAGAAGTCGTAGCGATTCAAGTACAATGCGATAATCTCGCCCTTGGTGTAGAACCGTTCCAATCGCGCTGCAATAATCCATTCTTTGGGTTTTTGCAGCAACACCCGTTCCAACCAAAATGTCCGATCGTATTGGTCGGTAAACAACTGCTTGGCCAATTGTTGGGTCACCGTACTTCCTCCGCCGCGTTGACCGAGGTAGACGATTGCCCGAGTCAGTCCAATGAAATCAATCCCGCTGTGGCTTTCGAAGCGCGCGTCTTCTGTGCTGATCAAAGCATCGACCAGGACTTTCGGAAGTTCTTCAAAACGCGCGTCTGCACGATTTTCTGAATAATATCGCCCAATCACACGCCCATCAGCGGAATAAACCCGCGTTGCCAATTCGGTTTTGGGATTGGCCAATGTTTCCGTGTTCGGCAAATCCCGGAAGGATGCCAACACCAACAAGCCCGCGATTCCCATGAGTGGAGCCAACCCCAAAAGCCACATCCACGCACGCTGGCGGGGATATTTCTTGACGATCTGCTTCCCTTTCGAACCGGTTTTGGGCTTAGCGGTCGACTTGGGTGTTGATTTGCGTTGCGTTTTTGCCATTCCAATTGCAAGATTACTACATCCCCCGCATTGCGGCTTCATTCCGCGAAACCTTTCACGCATATTCACGGATGACATGCCTTTGGCCTTTACAATGCTCACTACCTTTGGCCTTCAATTTGCACCATGGTCGCACTCATCAAAGCAGCTCAACTCCTTCTTAGCCTATCGATTCTCGTCGTTTTGCATGAGTTTGGACACTATTGGGCCGCCCGTTTTTTCAAAACACGCGTAGAGAAGTTTTACCTCTTCATGAACCCCGGTTTCTCGCTTTTCAAAAAGCAAATTGGAGAAACGGAGTGGGGAATTGGCTGGTTGCCACTTGGTGGATACGTCAAAATCGCGGGTATGATCGATGAGTCCATGGACACCGAGCAGTTGGCGGCTGAGCCCCAGCCTTGGGAATTCAGATCCAAACCCGCTTGGCAACGTCTCATTATCATGCTCGGGGGAATCATCGTTAACCTCATTTTAGGCTTTGCGATCTATAGCATGGTATTGCTGGTCTGGGGAGAAACAGTCCTTCCAGCAGACCGCATTCCATATGGTCTTGAAGTAGACGATCGCCTGGAATCTGTTGGTTTCCAAGACGGCGATAACGTGTTAGCAATCAATGGTGAGGTCCCAGAGACATTCACTCAAATTCGCCGCTCTCTTTTCTTCGACCCTGTTCGGGAAGTGGTCGTCAAGCGCGACGGTCAAGAAGTCACCCTCACTTTTGAAAACGACTTGGGGCAACTGCTCGTTGACAGTGCGATTCGACGGCCTTTTGGTTTGCGGGCACCGTGTATCATACAAACTCTTGATCCAGGAAAAGGAGCTGCTATTGGAGGCCTGATGGCCGGAGATCGCATTTTGGGACTCAATGGAGAGCCTCGAAGGTTTTATGGTGAGGTTACCTCATTTCTTCAAGCGCACCCCAATGAATCCATTGAGGTGGAGGTCCAGCGCATGAATGGAACATTGTCCCAGCTCACGTGCCAAACAGATAGCCTCGGCGCACTTGGGTTTTTATCCGTGAACGCCATGGACATGAGTGAATTCCAACTTCAGGAGCGGACTTACGGCGTAGGTGAAGCACTGATCAGTGGATTCGCATTGGCTTCGACCACTTTGCAGGAATATGTGCTCTCCATGCGGTTTTTATTCAGCAAATCTGGAGCATCTCAGGTAGGCAGTTTGGTCACTTTTGGCAGCATTTTCGATGCCGGATGGGACTGGGAAATCTTTTGGCGCAATACCGCCTTCTTCTCCCTGATCCTGGCATTCATGAATCTACTTCCAATCCCTGCGCTTGACGGAGGGCACGTCGTCTTCCTCTTGTATGAAATGGTCGCAGGAAAACCTGCCCCTGAAAAATTCCTTGAACGCGCCCAAATGGTCGGCATCGTTTTGTTGCTCACCCTCATGGTCTATGCTCTGGGAAATGATGTTTGGCGTCTGCTCACAGGACAGTTTAGCTGAGTTCGCTATTTTTGAACAAAGCTTTTCATGACAGTTTCCGACATCAACGCCTACGGACTCGTTATCGGTGGTTCACTGGTGATCATTCTGAGCTACTTCGCAAATTTGCTTGCGAAGCGCACAAACATCCCGAGTGTTCTCGTTTTAATCGGGATGGGAATTGCCATTCGGCAGGGCCTGAATGCCATGGGTCTCACATCCATTCCATTTGAAGGCTTGGTTTTGGAATTGCTCGGGACCATTGGTCTAATTTTCATCGTTTTGGAGGCCGCATTGGATTTGAATCTCTCGAGAGAGAAAATGCCCCTGATCTTTCGCAGTGCTTCAGTAGCATTGATCGCACTCGGCGGAAGTTCAGCCGCCATTGCTGCATTTTTAGGTTATTCTATGGGAATGCCTTGGTATGAAGGACTGGTTTACGCCATTCCGTTGTCCATCATGAGCAGCGCCATCATCATTCCTAGTGTTTCTAGCCTCAGCGCAAACTCCAAGGAATTCATGGTGTATGAAAGCACATTTTCGGACATTTTCGGCATCATGGCATTTTATTTGCTCTTGGGAAATTCTGATGCAGAAAGCACTGAGACTGTGATTTGGAGCATCGGAACCAACCTGTTCGTCACCCTCCTTCTTGCCGTTTTCGTAAGCTATATGCTCGTTTACGTCCTACAGAAAATCACCAGCAAAGTCAAGTTATTTCTGAGCATCGCGGTGTTGTTGCTTATTTACGCCATCCAAAAACTACTTCACCTCAGCCCGCTGGTGTTGATTTTGGTTTTTGGTTTGATGTTGAACAACCACCGCTTGTTTTTTCCGAAATTGAATATTTTCAAACCAAACGCTGCCGGACGTACCTGGCCAGAAAGGCTCCTCGACGATAACCGCATGCATGATCTGCACCGCGACTATCATCTGCTCACTCTGGAAAGTGCCTTTGTCATCCGAACGTTCTTTTTCGTCCTCTTTGGAATGACCGTCTCGCTCGCTGCTTTGGCCGACATTCATGTCATTACAGAAGGGTTGGTTATCTGCTGTCTGCTCTATGTTGTGCGTTTTGTTTGTCTCTTATTGTTGCAACGCCGTGCGGTGTTCCCGCTTCTTTACATCGCTCCTCGCGGGTTGATCACCATCCTCTTGTTCTTCCAAATACAAAGCACATATCCACAGTACCTGCAACCTGATTTTAACCAGGGTATTCTGTTGGTGATCATTTTGGTGACGAGTATCGTGATGACCATCGCACTGGTTCAAAATGGCATTACACTGCGCGGAGTCACGGTGTTGCCTGAAATCGTTCCTGAAGACTCCATCGAGGGGCAGGTTCAAGAACAAACGCCTCCGTCCATACGAGAGCGCGGTCTGGAGTCTGACGATTCAACAGACATCTCCCCAAGTTGAAACCAAAGGGACGTACCACCCCCCTGGCAAGCGTTGCACTTTTCCTGACAACTCCAGTAAAAACAACCGTTTTCGCGTTTGCTCGCGTGTCAAGTTGTGCTCCAACATCAACTGATCCAATAACTTTCCAGATGTGCCAACCAAAGAAAGCCACAACGGCCTCAGCGTGGGAGAGACCTGCATTTCCTCCTGCGTAGAACTGGAACGCATAGAAAGAGCCAATCCCATGCGCTCCATCAACTCTTCTGGATCCGACCATGCCGTATCAGGGAAAGCTTCAATCAAATTTTGGTTTCCTTCCCATCTCCTGCCCCATGTTTTAGGGCGATAAACCCACATATCGCGTCCAGAGTCTATTGCACATGACGCTGACACCATGGCCCCGCCCTTTCGAGGGCTTTGGATAAGAACAAGCGCTTCGCTCAAGCCAACAACCAAACGATTCCTTGAAGCAAATTGCCACGGAGCGGAAAGGCTTCCATGTAAATATTCAGACAGCAAGGCACCCCCTCCTTGAATCATTGAATGGGCTAGTTTTTCATGTGCAATGGGATAAATCCGGTCCAAGCCATGTCCTAAACAAGCCACTGTAGTGCCGTTTTCGTACAAAGCACCTCGGTGCGCAGCGGCATCAACGCCGCGCGCCAAACCGCTTGCAATAGCCCAGCCCCGATTCGTTAACATTCGGCTAATTCTGAACGCCACATTAGCCGCCTCTTCGCAACATTTTCGTGTGCCAACAACGGCTGCAAAAGGCCCCAATTGTCCGACATCCTTCCGGCCTCGGCCGTGCAACACCACCGGAGCATCGGCTATCGACCTCCATGTTGAAGGGTATCGGGGATCCTCCCAGGACATCGACCAGTCGCCGCGCTCGTCTGCACACGCCAATATTTCCTCAACATGCCTGATCGCCTGATCGAACCCGGCGGTTGTTCTCGCCACTCGCTCCCAAGCCAAATCCAACGATCCCAGAGAAGCCACCGTTTTCTTGACTCGTATGGCCCCCCAACCCGGCAACGCTGCTAGCGTCATCCATTTTTTCAATCGCTCCATCTTCCCGGCAAGTTGACAAAGTTCCCGTTATTGATTGTTTCAACTTCATAGATTTCACAAGTGGCTTTGTAAATGCACCTGTATCGCGGCATTTGTTGCATCTTGCATCCATGAGGAAATCGATACTTGTCTCCTTTGGTTTGGTCCTATTTGGGGGGTTGACTGACCTACAAAGCCAAACGATTGTTGGATCTGTTGCTGATGAGCAAGGTGTGCTGCTTCCAGGCGCCACCATAACCATTGCTCCAGTAAATGACCCCTTCAGCTCCCAATTGATTGGTGTCGTTACCTCTATAGACGGCACGTACTCCGCTGAAGTTGGCACCTTTCTAGGAACCGACGTACTGGTCACCTGCAGCTACATCGGATTGGAAAAACAGCAGGTAAAACTGAAAAACTTAGCGGACCGGACATATACCGTCGACTGGGCTCTTAAGGCATCCTCTGAACTATTGGATCACGTCATCGTCAGTGCAGGTCGGTTTGAACAATCTGCCAAAAAAGTAACCGTTTCTGTTGACGTACTGCCTCCTCGGATCATTGAATCAAGAGGCACGACGTCCTTAGAAACCGCATTGGAGCAAACTCCTGGAGTGAGCTTTGTGGATGGTGAGCCGCAAATCCGAAGCGGAAGCGGCTTTAGCTATGGCGCGGGGTCACGGGTCATGATGTTGGTAGATGACTTGCCTGTGTTGAGCGGCGACGCCGGGCGACCGACTTGGGGCTTTCTTCCCTTGGAAAATATTGAGCAAATTGAGATCATAAAAGGAGCCTCCTCTGTTTTGTTTGGTAGCGCTGCGTTAAGCGGTGTGATCAATATCCGAACACGCTACCCAGACGCTCGGCCTCTCACACGAGTGACCGTGCAACACGGTGTTTTTTCGACGCCGCAAAGCGCACAAGCCAAAACCTGGGATGGATTCAGTCAACAGTCCAACTTTCGGTTCGTTCATAGTCAACGTGCAGGCAAATGGGACATCGTCGTCGCCGGAAATGTCCTCGGTTCAGACGGTTATTTGTCTCCTGTGACCGAGAACGAGACAGACACTACTTCATCTGGGTATCGCCCTTGGCAAGTCGACCGCTACGGCGCTGAAAATCGGGCACGTGTCAACGCCAATATTCGCCGTCGAGAAACGGGGGTCGCGGGATTGACATACGGTTTGAACACCAACTGGCAGCGCGGAGAATCGCAGAACACCTTGATCTGGGAGAGTGCTCCAGACAATATTTACGGCAGCTATCAAGGGGCCACAACTCAGGTAAACCAGACCATCGGAACAGTTGATCCGTATGTCGAGTACGTCGCCCCTTCTGGATTCCGTCACGCGTTTAGGAACCGCTGGCAGTACCTAAACAACGACAATGACAACGACCAGTCCAATGCGTCGCATGTCTTCTACTCCGAGTATCAGCTCAATGGGCATGGTGAAAACTGGGGACTTACGGGACTCAACTTCTCCGCAGGATTGGTCAACCTCATGGCCTTTAGTAACGCTGAACTTTACAGCGGGGGTTCCTCTGACGGAAATAACAAAGCGCGCAATGTTGCCGCTTACCTCCAAGTCGACCAGGCCGTTGCAGACCGTTTGAATCTCTCCGCTGGAATGCGTTATGAGCATTTTACCGTCAATGGCAAGGGCGCCGGGAAGCCCGTGTTTCGCGCCGGAGCCAATTATCAACTCGCAGAAGCTACCTTTTTGCGGAGCAGTTTTGGACAGGGCTTCCGATTTCCAACCATCGCAGAACGCTATATCCGGACGGGATTGGGTTCGTTGCAGGTGTACCCGAATGAAGAGTTGAATCCGGAATTTGCCACTTCAGGTGAAATCGGACTCAAACAAGGACTGAAAATCGGACGGTTCAAAGGGTTTCTGGACATGGCCCTATTCCGTCAAGATTTTGACGATTACATTGAATTTACATTCGGACAGTGGGGACCCGATGATGGAGAAGCTCCTAGCTTGGATAATGCTTTGGGTTTGGGCTTTAAAAGTATCAACACCGGGAAGAGTCGCGTTACAGGAGCCGAGATCAGCATCATGGGCAGGTATGAAACTGATCGTGTGCGCTTGGATTTAATCGCGGGTTACACCTACACCCGACCGATCAGCCTATCTCCCGATTACAATTACAATCCAGACCCCGATGGTACGGTGACGACATATTACAACACGAGTCACGACACCACCAATCTGATTTTAAAATACAGATCTCCTCACCTTGTCCGCTTTGATTTACAGGCCACTGCTGCCAAATGGTTCGGCGGCGTGAGTGTTCGGTATCAATCCCAACTTAAAAACTTTGATGAAGCATTTATCAAATTCGAAGCCGAAGACATTGCTGACATAGAGTGGGGTCTTGCTGACTGGTTGGATACCCACCCCCGTTCTCCCTGGTTGGTTGACATCCGAATTGGACGACAATGGAATGAGCACCATCGATTGTCCATCATTGTCAGCAATCTGGCCAACGCTGAATACGTGATCCGTCCACTCGCGATTGAAGCACCGCGTTTGACGCAAATCATGTACACGTACGAAATCAAGTAATGGAAATACCTCGCGTTTCTTTGGTGGGAATCATCCCTGCTCGCATAGGATCGACTCGGTTTCCAGGAAAGCCATTGGCGCCTTTAGGCAACAAAGCGATTATCGCAAGGGTCGTTGAGAGGGCTTTGGAATCTGGCGTTTGTCAGCATGTTCTAGTAGCTACTGATGATGAGCGAATCGCTCATGAAGCGCGCGAAGCAGGAGCGGAAGCTTTCCTTACGGATCCACAATTCGCCAACGGCACTTTGCGTAGTCATGATGCGCTCAAGCAATGGGAAGCGTTGCACAACATCGAAGCGGATGCGGTACTCAATATTCAAGGAGATGAACCTTTTGTGCATCCAGAACAATTGCAAAAACTCGCACAGCTCATTCGCTTACCAGGAGCCTCCATTGCAACTTTAGCTCGCCCCAAAGAAGCCGATCATCCGGAAAGAAACAACCCGAATCGCGTCAAAGTTGTTTGTGATTTAAACGGAAGAGCGCTGTACTTCAGCCGCGCTGCTGTTCCGTCCAGCCCAGGCCCATGGTTTGAGCATGTGGGGCTTTATGCTTTTACTCGCGGAGCTTTAGAAGCCCTGTCGTTTCTCCATCCTTCCCCCCTTGAAAAGCGCGAGCGTTTGGAGCAATTGCGCTGGCTTGAACACGGATGGCACATCCATGTAGGCAACACTTCCCACGCTACATACGCCGTTGACACCCCTGAAGATCTTGCCCATCTTGAAACGCTTCTCAAATCAGGAGAACTCACGTAACTTCGCCTTTCACATCACGCCCAACTCCATGATCTTAGCTCGTTTCTCAAAAGCCCTTGGTGCTTTTACATTCGTCGCCGTTCTGCTTACTTCATGCGGCTTATCGACAGATTCTTCCATGTCCTCACATTCTCAACCCGTGCTCAATCAAAGCCAATTCGATGCGCCGCCTGTTGCGCCTAAACAATCGCATTCCACCGAAATTCACGGGGTATCGTGGGAGGATGATTACTTCTGGATGCGTTTAAGCGACGCACAAAAAGAAGCCGAAACTTCCGATGAGCAAACCACAGCTGTGGTCGACTACCTCAACAATGAAAACACGTACAAAGAAGCTGTTTTAAAATCAACAGCGTCCTTTCAGGAATCGCTCTTCGATGAGATTGTTGGCCGGATCAAGCAAGATGATCAAAGTGTTCCCCTCAAGGACAATGGCTACCATTATTACAGCCGCTACGAGGAAGGAAAAGAGTACGCCATTTATTGCAGAAAAGAGGGCAGCCTTGACGCTGAAGAACAGGTCATGCTCAACGTCAATGAGATGTCTGAGGGCTTTAGCTACTATGCCGTTGGTGGCCAAGCAGTGAGCACCAACAATGAAATTTTAGCGTTCAGCGTAGACACTGTTAGCCGACGAGAGTATACCCTCCAGTTTAAAAACTTGACGACGGGTGAAATGCTCGAAGATCAAATTCCACTCACCACAGGCGGTGCCACTTGGGCCAATGATAACCGCACCGTATTCTATTCGAAGAAAGACCCAGTGACATTGCGATCATCCCGCATATACAAGCACGTATTGGGAACGGATGCTGCTCAAGATGAATTGGTGTTTGAAGAGGGTGATGAAACGTTCAGCTGTGGCATTGGCAAATCAAAGAGCGACCAATACTTGATGATTGCTAGCTACTCAACGATGAGCAACGAATGGCGCTATTTGGATGCAAACAACCCCAATGGAGATTGGCAAGTCGTTCAAGAACGTCAGGAAAACTTAGAGTACAGCTGTAGCCATTACCAAAATGATTTCTATATCGTCACCAACCGTGACGCAAAGAATTTCAAACTTGTTCGTACGCCAGTCAGTGCCACAGGTATGGACAATTGGGTAGACGTTTTGCCACATCGGGAAGCGACGTTGCTAGAAGGAATCGAGATTTTCAAAGACTACTTGGTGGTGGAAGAGCGCACCGGTGGTTTGAACCAAATTCGCGTGAAGCGGTGGGATGACCAAGAGGATTATTACTTGGAATTTCCCGACCCAGCTTACTCCGCGTATGTGGGGGCGAATCCCGATTTTGAGACGGGACGTTTGCGTTATGGCTACAACTCCATGACCACGCCTAGCTCCGTATTTGAAATGGACATGTCGGACAAGTCCGTTGACTTGCTCAAGCAGCAGGAGGTTCTTGGGGGGACATTTGACCCGGCCAATTACACCAGCGAACGCGTCATTGTAAAAGCAACGGATGGTTCGGAAGTTCCCGTATCCATTGTCTACCGTAACGGAATCAAAAAGGATGGCTCGAATCCCTTTCTCCTGTATGCGTATGGAAGCTACGGATACAGCATGGATGCGGGCTTTTCTAGCACACGCTTGAGTCTTTTAGATCGAGGGTTCGTCTACGCTATCGCGCACATCCGAGGCGGTCAAGAAATGGGACGAGAATGGTATGAAGACGGCAAGATGTTCAACAAAAAGAACACCTTTACCGACTTTATTGACTGCGGTCAAGCCATGGTTGATCTCGGGTTTACTTCCCCAGAGCATCTTTACGCTATGGGTGGTTCAGCAGGTGGATTGCTCATGGGTGCAGTCATCAACATGGCCCCAGAGTTGTTCAACGGCATCATCGCTGCTGTTCCTTTTGTCGACGTCATCAACACGATGCTCGACGAGACCATTCCTTTGACAACAGGAGAATTTGACGAATGGGGCAATCCCAAGAACAAGGATTCTTTTGATTACATGCGCTCATACAGCCCGTATGACAATGTCGTTGCACAGGATTATCCCCACATGCTTGTCACCACTGGATATTGGGACAGTCAAGTTCAATATTGGGAACCCGCTAAGTGGATGGCCAAATTGCGCGATACGAAAACAGACGACAATCTATTGATCATGCATTGCAACATGGAGACGGGCCACGGAGGAGCTTCAGGTCGGTTCAAGCGATTGCGTGAAACAGCTATGGAATACGCTTTCTTTATGATGCTCGAGGGCATTGAAGAATGATGCTTTAGGTGGACCTATGCGCTACAGACGCCTGACCCAAGAAGAGTTTGAAGGGGTAGAAGCTGAATTCATTCGCTACCTCGCTTCTGAAGGCATCACTGCTGATGATTGGAAGTGTAAACTTGACGCCCAATCACCTGACGTGGATGCCTGTTTTGACGAGTTCAGTGAGGTTTTTTGGGACGGCGCTACTGGAGCAATCCAATCCATTGAACACCGGCCTTCCGAGTTTGATCTCTACGTATTCAACTTCGGGGAGCGTTCTGCAGATGTCATTCATTGTAAAAAAGACAATGGCATCGCTCATTGGTCACAAGGTGGCAAGACTTACGAGCCTGAGGCCCGCGGCAGGGAGATCTTTCTATTGCTTGAACAAGGGGCTCAGCCATGCGAACTTGAACGTTTCAACGCGGTCCGCGAGGAAATGATTGCGGGCCTGAATTAAGCCGACCTGAAAGCCGATTCTGGCAATGTAAACCCTCTGCTCTGCAACCAAATTGCGACATCGTCGCTCACTGGGTTGTGCCAATGTGTTTGCAGTCCAGCGCGTGCTGCACCGCCAACATGTTGCTCGCTATCGTCGATAAATAACGTGTTGCTCGGGTCCAACCGGTGCTGTCGGCACAACGTTAGAAACGCCTCCGGTTCGGGCTTACGTTGTCCCAACTCGTGGCTGTAATGGATCCCTTCGAATGCCCCACGAAAAGCGGACAAACCGATGTGTTTTTCCATCCAAGCCTCAAAAACCCGCGCGTGAATCACGTTGGTGTTGCTGAAAATAAAGAGCCGGGTTTGCGTACTCAAGGCTTGCACCAGCGGAATGCGACAAGCCGGCATTCCAGTCAAAATACTGTCCCAAGCAGCGACCACCTCATCCCGTCGTGTTCCAGGCCGACAGTGCTCTTCCAAAAAAGAATAGAATGCATCAGGGGCAATCTGACCACACTCCAATTCATCGAAAGCCGGTGACTGGGCTGCTTGATGATATAGTCCCGCAAAATCGTCCAATCCCAAGGCGCGAAAAGCGTTAACAGGAGCGTCATAATCAATGTCGTAGAGTACGCCGCCAAAATCAAGAATGAGGGCTTCTGGAAGGGGGTGCTGTGCCATCTCTATCAGGCCTCGAAACGCTTCAACCAAGCGGTAGCCCAACGCGTGTTCTTTCGCAATTCAGCGAGTTTCTCACGGGCATCAGCCTCTTGATCAAACGCCGCATACGTCACCACGTGCAGTCCGTTATCCTGAAGGAATATTTCAGCACCAAACCCTTCTAACCGCAACTTATCAGCCAATCTATGCGCATTGTCTTCGACTGAAAACGCGCCTGCAACAAGTGCAAACATGCGAGCAGATTCTACCGAGTTGACACCCGGATTGGCCTTTACCTCGACGGGTGATTCCAATGGAACAGACTCTAATCCATTCAACACTATGGGGACTCCTGTGGGAGATAACTTTTCCTCGGTGAAGTCATAGTGCACCACAGAAGCTCCTTCTACAGCCTCCATCGTCGCTTCAAAGACAGGGTCAAAAGAAACCCCTGCAGATAGGATCGCTTCCTCCTCGAATCGAGGTTGAAACGCAGTGGTTTCTACGTGCTGATACACGGATGGAATCGCACTCATCAGTGACGCTTCTGTCTGCCATTGGTCCGCTATGAACATGCCTGCGCCACCCAAAATCGGAACGGCCATTGCAGCCGCAATCCGAGCCCAAGGGCGATCCACAGACCCTGGATTCGCGGGAGTCATCTCTAAAATGCGCGCTGGTTCTTTCTTCTCTATCACAGGCTGTACCAAGGGTCGCAAAGGGATCCGCTGCAAACCAAAAGACCGCAGCATCCGCTCCAAAACTTCTTCTGGCATGAACAGCATTCCACCATCCTGCCCACGGTACAAGCGTCCCACATGTTCAATGGTAACGGTTTCTCCCGACTGCACCCGCCGCTTCAGTTCACTCGCCTCCTGCTCAATCGACTGCATGGCGTCAGCATACACCAGACCTTCGTTCATTGCCACCGCTTGAGCCAAAACACCATCGTGATGAATCAAGCGTTCGTTGAACATGACATCCCGTGTTGGGGGAACCAACTCTTCTCGCGTCACGTCGTACCGTGCTGGAACACGATTGCAAACAAACCCTCCCAATCCTGGCACGACGACACAGTCGTGATCCAAAAAAAGACGGTGAAGATGGGTGTCGATGTGATTCATTGTGAACGGGTATCCAAGTCCGAAAGTAACCACAACCCCTGATTGTTGCAACTTCCAACGCGCCTGTTCACCGAATCAACGTGATCGTGCCGTCTAAAAGGCGCGGACCATCGCGCATTTCATAGCGCAATTTCCAAATGTAAACTCCATCAGGAACAAAGTATTCAGCCCCAGCCAACTGGTTCTGACCAATCCACGGCTCCTTTGGATTTTCACTGTAGAAAAGCACATCACCCCACCGGTTAAATATCTCCAATCGGTATCCCCTCGGGTCCAGACCCTCGATGATAAAAGCATCGTTGACACCGTCATTGTTCGGTGAGAAAGCATTCGGTACATAAACTGGATAAAAGACATCGATGAACACACTGTCCGAAGCGGTGCATCCTTCAGGAGAAATTGTTTGAAGGGTAAACCAACCAGGGCCTTGAACCTCTACCTCTGGCGTAGGGCAATTACTGCAACTCAACCAATCAGCGGGTGTCCACCACATCGTGTCTGCGTCTGCTGACCCAAATAAACGTACCCGATCCAACCAGTCGACTTTCCGGTCTGGCCCCGCATTGACATAAGGTGGTTGCAATACATTGACCTCTATTTCTGTACTCCCTTGACAGCCAAATCCATCGGTTACATACACCGTAAATGTGGTTGTTTCAAGGGGGAATACTTCAGTCGTCTGTGCATACGGGTTGGCAACCAATGCTGGTGGAGACCACGTGTAGTTCACTCCCTCCGAAGAACTCAAGATCATGGTCTCGCCACGGCACATCCAGCCCCCTCCAGTCCCCGAAGCTGTCGGTGTGATCAACTCTACCGAAACAGAGTCGACACCAACACCGCAGATATTGGCTATGCTCACCGTGAATGTTGTGTTTTCCGTTGGTGTCACGTAAGGGTTTTGAACCAAGGGATTGCTTACCAAGTTGGCCGGTGACCAGAGGTACGTATCTCCATCTGCTGCGGATAAGAATACTCCTTGGCCCGCGCAAAGACTCACCGTTGGGTAAACCTGCCCACCCGGAAATGAGCTCACCACATAAATGGTAACGGACTCTTCTGAAGTGCAGCCCGCTGGCGAAACAACCGTCGCGGTATAGGTGGTTGTCGCCGTTGGACTTGCGGTAGTCACGAGGTCCGAAGGCGACCCTAAGCCCCCAATTGGGCTCCAAGTAGCGCTTTCTCCACCTGTTACTTCCAAGTCAGTTACGTCACCTATGCAAATCGATTGGTCATTGGTCACTTCCGTGAACATCACCTCCACCTCAACCGTAACAGAGGCTGTTTCCGTTCCACAGTCATTCGAATCTTCAACCGTATACGTTGTTGTTTCAACCGGCGAAGCCAAGGGATTGGAAATAGTCGGGTCACTCAATGTGGGGTCCGGTTGCCAGATCAAGGCGTCGGTTCCATACGCCTGCAAGGTCACTTCTTCTCCTGGACACAATACTGGAACCTCATCGATCAAGGGGTTGGGCGTTTCTTGAATGAACAAGGTGGCAAAGGCCGTATCCGGTTCCAAACAACCCCCAGAGCCACTCACATCTGAGGCAATCAGCATCACCTCCCATTCACCTGGTGTGGCATAGATGTATTCCGGATTCTCCTCATCGCTGCTGCTCAGATCTCCGAAGAACCAATCGAAACTCGTCCCTCCGATGCTCGTGTTGACGAACTGAATCGGTTCACCCGCACAAATAATATCCGGTGCGTCAATTTCGATGTCAGCCGTCAAAGAGCCCAAATTGAATTTAAAGACTCCGAGGTTGCAATTCGATGATCCATTGATGTCCTCCCAGGCACCCGCTGTTGTCGGAAAATCATCCCAGCCTCCACACCCCGCACACACGGCCTGGTATACGGTGCCATTCTTATCAAACCGAGAGGTGCCGCCATCGACGTGTTCATTGGAAAACGTCCCTCCGAAAAACGAACCGTAAGTGAGGTCAGCGGCATTCGGAGACAAGACTCCCAGCCAAAAATCACTGCCATCCGTAGACATCTGATACGCATCCGTGGTGACAGGCATTCCGCTCGTGGTCGAGCCGAAAGCGAAAGCGCTATTTCCTTGCGTATCGCCGCCCCAACCGCTCAAATACATCTCGTCACAATCCGAAACCAAGAACGCTGTTGGACTGATATCGACTCCCGACATGGGCAAGCCGATTCGGGTAATCCAGTCCGCCGTTTCCAAGTTTTCTGTTAAACGGACAACAAAGGTGCTGCCATTGGGATTATCGCTGTAAACATCTCCAATCAGGGCCATGCTCGAACCTGTGGTTTGCCCGCAAAGGTGTGGTCGGTCCTCCGTGTCCAGCTGTACAAAATAGGCTTGATCATAATCATCGGTTCCAAAGTAAGTGACCACCGACAGGGCTGGAAATGGGCCGGAGTAATCAACGGATGCAATGTATCCGTCCACGTCACCCGCTAAATCTGGTTGATACGCTCCCGGCGTTGCAGGCAGGTCGTTGCTTTTCGTTCCGCCAGTGAAGTAGGCGAGCCCGTCCGTATTGGCGGCAAACTGAATACCGAAAGCCGCATCGTCATCGTTGCCGCCGAAATAGCTCGAAAACTCCAGTTCTTCTAAGCTTTCGTTCAGTCGAAAAACAACGGCATCGCACGTCCCATTGAGCGCCGGATCAAAGGCCTGAACCGTCGGAAAATCGGCACTCCGCGTGCTGGACGCCACCCAGATATTACCCGTACCATCCACGTTGATTTCACCTCGACACACATCGCCATAGTTGTAGTTCAACTTGGCTCCGAGGTTAAGCCCATCGTTGTCCGTTCCGCCGACAAATGTCGACGCATCCAGAGCGCCTGTTGTTCCGTTGATTTTGGAAACAACGATGTCGCACCCCGCGTCAAATGACCCGTAGAAACTATTCACTCCCAAATCGATAAAAGGCCCCCCATTGAAGTCCGCTTGGAAGGCATCGATCGTCGTCGGAAAATCGAAAGAGCCTGATGTCCCCATCACATAAATATCACCCGCCTCGTTGGTGACGATGCTGTGGGGATATTCCCTCTGAGTTCCGCCGAGGTACGTGCTGTATTCTAGGGTCGTGCCGTCCGAAGAGAATACGCTGATCCCAAAATCAAAATCACCGCCGTTGAACGTAGCATCGAACGCTCCGGCGGTGGTTGGATAACCCGCCGCACGAACGCCTGAGCCTCCAATCAATCTGCCGTCGTTGTCGTATGCTGCCGTGAACCCCCAACTATCTGCAGAAGAACCGACGAAGGATGCAAACTCAATTTCCGGATCGATGATGAGCGGTCGAGAGACATCATAAGGACCAATGTCAAAACCGATTTGTGCAGCCCCATCTTCCGTCGACTCCAACCGATACGAGCAGTCGACCTCTTCCAAGATCGACCCGTTCATTTGGTAGGCAAATGGAGCCCGCTCGACCAACTGGCCCCAAACACCGGTTTTCTCAGAGCCTTCCCCGACGGAAGGACCGACCAAGTGCCGCAAGGATCCGTCGTCCAGCAACAGCGTTTCCATGCCGTCGTAACGCGTGGCAATTTGGGTCGGGTCAGCTCCAGGGGCAACCACCCAGTCGTATTTGACCCGATCTGTTCTGCCCAACTGTCCGTTCATGACCCAGGTCACTCCAGACCACACTTGATGCTGCTTGAACCTTCCAGCAGGTTGAACACCTGCCGCCCAATGGATGGGATTATCGCCTTTAAAGAAGGACACGTGATGCGGTGATGGGTTTTGAAACTCCGGAGTAGCCTCTACTGCATTGGCTCCCACCCACTGCGCATTCAAAACGAATTGAGTGAGCGGCCCCACCGGTGTTTCGTGCCGACCAATCGCATCATATCCCGGACCCAGCATCGCAATTTTCCAGCCTTGGTCCGTCAACCAAAGGTCTCCTCCATGCACCCTTGCTGAGGCATTGACTTCCGAGTTCCACTGGCCTTCATTGGGGACAAACCAAACCCCCGTTGCCGGTGTTGGCGTTTGCATCGTTCGATGGTCCGTTGGGAAAGTCGTTCCCAACTGTCCACAAGCACCGCACACAACCGCTAAGGTCAGCGTGGTAAACAACCCACGAAGAAGGATTTGGATAGACATCAGTTGATCACAATAGCTTTCAATGTACAATCTAATAACCTAGGAGTCTCGCAGTCGGTTGCCTGCAGCTTTTTTTATCCTACCGTAAGGAGTGAAAAATCCACGGTTTTGTAACATTCATCACCTTTGCTTCTTGCTGAACAGCATATTTTCGCCTCAATTCTTAAATAATTTTTTCATGATTCGATTTCTACAAACAACGAGCGTCTTCGCGATGCTACTCATGGCGACAGCCGGCTTCGCTCAGCCTGGAAATGACCTTTGCATCGATGCTATTGACATCAATAGTCTTTTCAGTACTGAAGTAGGTGTGCAACTGGAAGAGGGTCCTTTTTCAAATGAAGAAGCAACAGGTGAAGCAGAACTCGCTGCAGAGCTGACCGACATCTGGTTTGATGTTGCTTCAGGTGAAACAGCCCCAACAATCGACCAGTCGGTCTGGTTTAGCTTCACAGGAAACGGTGAAACGTATCAATTGATGACGTTCAAGGGGATGGGCTCTGCGATGTACGCTAATGACACTCAGATGGCGTTGTATTCTGGGACATGCGACGACTTGACCTTCCTTCAAGGCAATGACGACATGATGCCGTTTTGGTCTTCAGCAAATGGATGGTGGTATTCAACAGTGAGCTTTACAGCTGAAGCTGGAGTGAGCTATTGGGTCATGGTCGATGGTTTCAATCACTATGAAGGAGACAACTACCAGGGCGTTGCTGAAGGGTCTTTTTCCCTTCGCGCGATGAATACCGAACCGATGATCGAACGCGGAGTATGTGACAATGCCCGAGCAATTGACGCCGTCTTTGAGGACGGTGTTATCGGACCATTCGATGATTCAGAATCCGTAACCGGTCTTGGTGTGGATTACGAAGCCGACATGGTGGGTACAGCATGTTGGAATGACGATCTGGATGATGGTTCGGTGTGGTTTTCGTTCATCGGAGATGGCAATTCCTACTACTTGAGCATGAACCAATGTTCTTCCAATGGAGCAACGTTCGTTTATTATTTTGCTTATGACGGTCAAATGGCTGTTTACCGTGGCGACTGCAACGAATTGGTGCCTGTCGCATGCGGTGAAGACTTCGACGAAGAAAACACCCAGTATTGGCCAGTCGTTGGAATTGACACGGAAGAAGGAGTCGAGTATTTCGTCCGACTCGATGGATTCCATTGGAACAACGGTTTATACGATTGGTCAGCCGAGGGTACTTTTTGTTTGACTGCTGAACAAAGCAACAACCCCATCAATGTGGGTGAACTTGTTCAGTCTGAATTTGAAGCATTTCCAAATCCAACAGCAGGTGGCGTAACCATCACCTGGTCTGACGCGGCAACTCATGCGGATGTCACTGCTTTCGATGTCACAGGAAAAGCTGTCGGTTTCTATCCAAATGTTCAGCGTGGACAACAACACGACTTGGGCTTACCAGTCGGAATGTACACGTTGCAGATTGCAACTGAAAACACATCTGGAGTGGTGCGTGTGCAGGTTCAGAAGTAATTCTAACCTAGAACGAAATAGAAAAAGGGGCTCACGCCCCTTTTTTTATTTCCATCATTTCGGCCTTTTCTTACTGGACAATCAAGCGCTTAAAATCAAAACATCAGGGCTTCACACAATCAACAAAATGTCCTAAAATGGTCCAATAATCGCGTAAAACGTCCTTTTTTAGACTGAAACACCTCAAAACCCTCTTGAAAACAAAATGTCTTTTGTAGGTATAGAACGGTTCTGCTCAGAACGGATCCTTGAGTGAGCGAATGACGCACGCCTCAACTCTATCCTCCTATTTTGAGCAAACTCAGTGAATGCAAGCTACATTGTCACCACGCTGTCAAAGAGACCTTACACACAAGAAACAATTCCATAGATTATGAAAGAACTACTATTTGCACTGGGTTTCGTCGCCATCTCAACCATTGGCTTTACACAAGATGAAATCTGTCCTGGGGCTGATGTCCTCGTATCGGCTGCCGGTATGGCGTACAGTCCCCAAGATCTCGTTGTCGATGCTGGAACGGTCGTGGGCTGGGTGAATTACGACGGTTATCACGATGTCAATGGCACGGAGAGTTCCATCACGCAACTGCCATTTGACAATCCCGAGTCGTTTTCATTTGAGGCCAACAACGGCACCAAAGAAGGCATTTGTATCGGAACCTACACGTTTACCGTCCCCGGAGTGTATCTCTATGATTGCAGCTCCTACGGTCACGCCTCATCCGGGATGGTCGGCAGTGTGACTTGCAATGAAATCGCGAACGCCGTTCAGGAACTCGGTGACGCGTCCATCTCAATCTTCCCCAACCCCGTTGCGGCCATTTTGACCATCACCATGGACTCCTCCTCTGAGCTTCAGGTGTTTGATGCTGTTGGGAAGTTGGTGGAGGAAACAAGCGCAGTTGCACGTTGGGTTGTCGATGTCAGTGCCTGGGAAAAAGGGCTCTACACGGTCAAAACGCAAGCAGGCGAAACGCACAAATTCATTGTGGAGTAGGCCCGCGCATTTCCATTGAATATCGGTTAGGAGGTTCGGGCTGGTCAAAAGGCCTCGCAAAGGCCGTTCATACCAGCAAAATCAAAAAAGCCCCGCTATCGGAATGATAACGGGGCTTTTCATAATTCCAAGGGGGGCATTGAGGTTGTTTGCTCAATTACGAGACTCATTCTCTCGGATAGTTGAGCAAAGGTTATCTCTACGCTAACACACTGCAGTTATCACTGGCTCCCAGAGCAGATTTCTTGATTTACCTCGAAAACGGTCGTTGCAATGCAATTGTTGCTGTCGGTGACCGTCACGGTATATTGGCCGTAATTCAAGTTGCTGATTTGTTCTTCAGTACTGGTGAAGTCGTCGGGGCCCTCCCAGTTGACTTGGTACGTTGTTGTCGCAGGTTCATCGACTTCTACTGAGATGTTGATGGATCCCCCTAGTCCGCCGCATGCTGAATTATCGTCAGTAATGAAAGTCAATGCACCAATGGTGCTGCACACGTAACAACTCCCATCATCATATTCAGCAAATTCGTTATAGTTTTCTGCAGCGGAGTCCGTACAGCCTGCTAACATATAGGTGCCGACAACTGCATAAATATCATCTGCACCTGCCAAATTGCCCATATACGAATTGTCGTAATCACCAATCACCGAAGTTAGATATTGATTTGCAACGTTATCCGCACCTCCTGAAACCGACGAAACATGGCCTGAAGCGATGTTCATATACCCTCCTGAAACGGAACTTTGAGCGCCTGAAGCGATGTTCATATACCCTCCTGAAACGGAACTTTGAGCCCCGGTTGCCTCGTTCTCCTGCCCTCCAAGAATGGAAGCATGTACAAAACTGGCTTTGTTCTTAAAACCTCCTGACACGGTAGCTAAAGTCCAGCTTGCCTCGTTCAATTCTCCTCCTAAAACGGAAGTCAAATTGCTACTTGCGATGTTCCTCCACCCTCCTGAAACGGAACTTCCAGTCCCGGTTGCCTCGTTCTCCTGCCCTCCAAGAATGGAAGCATGTACACCATCGGCTTTGTTCAACAAACCTCCTGACACGGTGGCCAAAGTTTGGCTTGCCTCGTTCAATTCTCCTCCTAATATGGAGGAATTAAGGCCACTTGCTGTATTCACTTTTCCTCCTGAAACAGAAGAGGAATCTCCCGAAGCTGTGTTACGGGATCCCCCAGAAATAGAAGCGAAAAGACCGCTCGCTGTATTGTCGGCTCCGCCAGAGATGGAGGCATTATCTCCAGATGCCGTGTTGTTGAATCCGCCCGCTATGGAGGAATAATCACCCGATGCGACATTTTTTTTGCCACCAGCAACGACGGATGCATAGCCGGAAGACAAATTGTCTTCACCTCCTGACGTCGTCGTATGGTTTGATGTTGCTTTATTCAACAAACCTCCTGGAATGGTCGAAGCCCAGCCAGATGCGGAATTCGCCTCCCCACCCAAAACAGATGCGGATCCGCTGCTGATCGCGTTATCATGACCTGCAACCAAACCTCCAAATGAGGAATAGGTGTGGTTCATGCCCACAACCAAATTGTGAGAACCTGTTTTGGAATCCCAATCCTCTGAGAGGTCATCGGTGCCGCTGTTTTCATCATATCCGATGATGATGTTTCCAACTCCATTTACTGCCCCGTCGGTCGTTCCTTCTCCATTATTGACAAGCAGATTTGCTCCTGATATTTGGATTTCATTCTCGTTCGCATCAACAGCAAGGTATGTTCCTAAGCCTGGCACAGAATTCGCTGTGTTGGCTGCGACGGCCAGGTTGCTAGTCACCTCCGTATCAAAGTCCGAAATGGTGTTTGCTATTTGGCTTCCCGTATGGTTGGATCGATTCTTTAAGTTGGCATCGGTATCGTTTGCCGTAGCGCCTTCTGCAACATCTGCTAATTTCGTTGCATCCACAAGTGGGTAGGTGATCTTGGCGGTGTTCGCCGTAATGGCATTAGCCTGATCCTCTGTAATGCCTGTCTTCGCTGTGTTCGCATTCACGGCTTCCCACAACGCTGTGAGATCTGCTGTTCCGCCAGATACACTCGCTATGTTTTCCAACTGATCGATTTGGGTTTGAAGATTTGAAAGCACCTCTTCCAACTCCACGAGATTCAAATTCATGTGCATATCGTTTCCGATTAATGTCCGATTGACTTGTGCATTCGAATTGAGCATCCAACTGCAACAAATTAAGACAAACAATAACTTTTTCATGGGAAAATAATTTCGTATAATCAATACAGGTTTGTAAATATAACACATAAACATTTATTTAGTGTCGTTTAAATTAGATAAGAACCCATTTGGATAAACGATTTCTGCTGAAAAGGCAATTCACTTAAGCGTTTCCATATCATGCGTTGAGAGTGGCAGTAAACTCAATCCGCTTCGGAATCTCCCCTCGCTGTGAGTTTCAACATAAATGTCGAATGGTCGAGTCATTGCAACTATGATTATCCGCTGTATGCACAGCAGGACGAATCAGGCGAATGGATTTCATTGGATTCACCAACCTGCGAATTCCAGGGGGCCCGAAATTACGATCTGAGCTCTTACTCAGCAGCCACCATCCAATTCGAGTGGGTCGTAACGTATTTCGAATGGAGCCATATCACGCTGGACAACTTCACCTTGACCAGTTCCATTTATCCTGGAGTCGACACTCCTTTTTTAGACGATGTCTTTTATGGTGAAGGCTACTTGGGGCGCTGTTGGTCCTCCGGAGAAACCACGAATGCTGCCCAAATGACTAGCGCGCGAAGTGTCTTGAGTTCCTAAATGTCAGCCCATGTATTTCCAATCGATTCGCTGCGTTGGAGAAGAATAACTCCAAAACCTATGAAAAGACCATTGTTTTCCTCTTAGGGTTAATAGCCGAGCAACTTTCAGCGATTCGAAAAAATTTGAGTTGATTTTTTCTTTCGTCACAACATGCATACACGCTCGTAAGCACACCAAATCAAAAAAGCCCCGCTATCGCAATGATAACGGGGCTTTCTTTTTAATCGTTGAGGTCCGAAGCGGATTCGAACCGCTGTAGCAGCTTTTGCAGAGCTGAGCCTAGCCACTCGGCCATCGGACCAAAGACCCTTTCCTATTGGATTGGGTTTGCAAATATACGAAAACCCTTAGCAGAGGTTACATTCTAGTCTAGGCAAATGTATTTTCGCACCATGCAAGTTCGCCGATACCTCCCCAACGCTCTGACAATGGGGAATTTACTTTCCGGAGTGTTGGTCATCGTCGGACTGTTTATTTGGCCGTATGGGGCTCAACTCAATGAGTTTCAAGGCGCGCAAATCTCCGAAATCGGTGCGCTCTCGCAACGGCTTCATGGACAAGGCATGCTGGCGCTGGCGCTAATTTGGATTGCAGGGCAGCTCTGTGACTTGCTCGATGGGATCGCAGCACGATGGGCGAAGACCGAAGGGCCCATGGGCATTCAACTGGACAGTATGGCCGACCTGGTTTCCAGCGGCATTGCGCCGGCTGTGGCGGGCATTGCGTTTTTGCACACGTGGGCGCCGGCCCTTCCAACAGCCGCCAAGTTCCTTCCTTTGACCATGGCCATGGCAGCCGCCTGGCGTTTGGCTAGATTCAATGTGGAGGTCCATGCTCCAACTGCAGCACAAGGCTTTTCCGGCATGCCGGCTCCGGCGGGAGCCCTGTGGTGGATTGGCGTCTTGCTCACTGGAGCGCAATACGAGATGTTTGGATCGTTTGGCTTGTACGGGATGGGCGGTGTGGTGGCCGTGGTGGGGAGCATTGTTTTGGGCAGCACCATCATTCCTTTGCTCATGATCAGCCGCGTCCCCATGATGGATTTAAAAGGCTGGAAGAAAAATCCCGCTTATGACCGAAAACGCATCCTCTGGTTGAGCTTGTTGATCATTGTTGGAACAGTGGTAGCAATTTCCGCTCGGGCAGTAGGATTGGGTTTGCAAGCCGCTTTACTTTTGTACGTGTTGGGAGGTAAATTCATTGTGCCTTCCGCCAAAACCTAAAGACGTTACTACCATGACTTTTCGCGCTTCCATTGACATCATGCCGCTTCCTGCATTGCTCGACCCGCAAGGCAAGGCCGTTTCAAGCAACATGCACAACATCGGATTGGCAAGCATTTCCAATGTGCGCATTGGCAAGCACATCACTTTGGAAGTCGAAGCCGCTGATCAAGCGAGCGCTGAAGCTCAAGTGAAAGAGGCTTGTGAGAAGCTTTTGGCCAACCAAATCATGGAGGCGTTCACCTTCACGATGGAAGCCGTCGAGACGGTCGCCTAATCTGACTGATTTGCCTAATGGGCCGAACCCTCTAAGGCTTGGTCCAAGTCTTGGATGAGGTCCTTCGGGTTTTCCAAGCCGATGCTCAGTCGAATCAATCCTTCTGAGATTCCGAATTTCTGCTTCACCTCATCGGGCACCGCCACGTGTGTCATGGAAGCCGGGTGCTGGGCCAACGATTCTGAGGACCCCAAACTCACCGCAAGCTGGAAGGTTTTGAGACGATTCAATACGCGAAACGCTCCTTCTCTTCCACCACGAACGGTGATGGCCAACATGGCTCCTCCACCCGTCATTTGTTCTGCTGCAATGGCTTGATCCGCTGCAGGCAGGTCTTCGTTCCAGGCGGATTGCAACAATTCAATGGCCGGATGCACACGCAGGAAAGCCGCGACATGCTTGCAATTTTCCTGCTGCCGCTCCACGCGTACATGCAAGGTTTCCATGCTTCGGCTCAACATCCAAGCTGTCCACGAATCAATCATTCCGCCCAAAAATGTGCGGTAAGCTTTCACTCCACCCATCAATTCCTTTTTCCCGCTAGCCGCTCCCGCGACGAGATCACTGTGGCCCCCCAAGTATTTGGTTGCCGAATACAAGAGCAGGTCCACTCCCAATTCCAACGGACGCTGGAGAATGGGGCCGAGGTACGTGTTGTCGACATAGGTCCACACCGGATGTTCCTCGGTGCGATGCCGATGGGCAAATCCCACCGCCGTCCGCATGCGATGCAGTTGCATCGTTGGGTTAGCAGGGGTCTCCATGTAGATCACACCTGGGGTTTCATTCCATTCTGCCGCCTTGGCTTCGAGCTCATCCAAACTTTCAAGTTCGCGCACAGTGACTCCCATGGTGGGGAGAATTTCCCGAACGAAATGCTCTGTTCCTCCATAGAGTGGCGAACAAAACCAAAGGGGTCGATTTGGACCCGTTCCCGCTAAAATTGCTGTTGTAATCGCCGCCATCCCCGTGGAGAAGAAGGCCGCATCCTCCGCTTCATCCCAAGCGGCTAAACGCGCTTCCGCAACGTCAACTGTGGGGTTCGTGAGCCGACTGTAAATGTGGCCTTGAGGGGGGGCATTGGGTTCCAAGCCCGTCGGTAAGCCATAAGCCGCGGCCATCATGGCAGCGCCCGCTTCGGCGGTTGGGAAGACAAACGTAGAGCTCGGCTGCATGGCCGGCTTGACGGCACCATCCCCAGAAGCAGGGTGGTACCCCGCGAACATTGCGCGGGTTTCCAATTCATTCATGTCCGCAAGTTCGGGCGAAATCGACCGATTGATGCCTCAAAGCAACCCTTGCGCAAGGAGCAACGCAAACAGTTGTTCTGTACTCGGGACTCCTTGAAAAACACACACCCGATCAAACGTGCTGATACTGTCTTCTGTGTACAAGCCAATGACCAGCGGATCGAAGGGCGCTGGCCGCAAGGTGTATACCAAATCCAATGGGAAGGTGCTGTCTCCGATGTAAACGTTGGGACCATCCAGGGTATACAAAATGGCGTCACTGAATTGGCTATCGCCTTGAATCAGCTGGTCATTCTGGACCGTAAAAGCCAAGTCAAACGAACTCGAAGAGTAGCCAGCGAATATCTTTCCCGGTTGCAACGTCCACAGAACCTGTCCCCTCCATTGATTGCCTTCACGCACCAAGCCGTTCTCCGCATGAAACAACGTTTCACTCCAGATCAAGCGGTCGTTGGGGTACACTTCCACACGACCCTGGGCCCAGGTTCCGAGGCTCGTCAAGCAAGCCACCAAGACCAACCATGTCCCCGCGAACTTCATGATTCCATCGCTGCAATGCCCGGCAATTCCTTGCCTTCGAGATACTCCAACATCGCTCCCCCTCCTGTGCTCACATAGCTCACACGATCAGCCAGCCCTGCTTGGTTGATGGCCGCAACGGAGTCGCCACCGCCGATCAACGTGAACGCACCGTGTTCTTCGGTTGCTCGGGCCAAGGCTTCCGCGACTTGGTTGGTTCCGGCCGCAAACGCTTCCATCTCAAACACACCCATGGGCCCGTTCCATAAAATCGTTCGTGACGTGGAAACAGCCTCTACAAATTTCACACGTGTCGCTGGGCCGATGTCCAATCCCATCCAATCGTCCGGTATCGCGTCTGTAGGGACGACTTGAGTCGCGGCGTCCGGCGCAAACTGATCCGCCACGAGCGTATCCGTTGGCAACAACAATTCGGTCCCCGTCTCTTCTGCTTTTCTCAATATGTTCAACGCTTGGGTGTGCATCTCCGATTCGACCAAGCTATTGCCGATGCTACCGCCCTGGGCCTGAACGAATGTGTATGCCATGCCACCGCCGATGATGAGGCGGTCCACACGACCAATGAGGTGCTCGATGATGCCCAATTTTGAGCTCACTTTTGCACCGCCAATGATCGCTGTCAGTGGTTTTTCAGGATGAGCCAATACTTTCTTCAACGCATCAATTTCGGATGCCAAGAGCCTGCCGTAGGCCTTGTCTTCTGGGAAGAAGCGCGAGATGATCGCGGTGGAGGCATGAGCGCGGTGAGCCGTGCCAAAGGCATCATTGATGTAAACATCTCCGTTCTCAGCCAGCTGGCCTGCGAAGAATTCATCCCCTTCTTTCTCCTCTTTGTGAAAACGTAGGTTTTCCAGCAACGCTACTTCACCGGGCTTCAGTGATTGACTCACGTCCAGCGCGACGTCATCCACGCAATCCGCAGCGAATTGAACCGAAAGGCCCAGTAATTTTTCCAAGGTGGGAACGATGTGCCGCAAGCTCCATTCAGGGTCAATGCCCTTGGGCCTTCCAAGATGGGACATCAGCACGACGGAACCGCCTTGCGCCAGCACGTAATCAATGGTTGGAATCGCCGCACGAATTCGCGTGTCGTCGGTGACTTCGCGATTCTCGTTCAGTGGAACATTGAAATCCACACGGATCAAAGCACGGCGACCCGCGAGTTCAAGTGATTCGAGTTGCATAATTAGGATGCTTTAAACAATTGAGACAAGCTAACTTTCCCCGCAACCACGGCAACCAATTGGTCAATGGCAACGCGTTCTTGGGTCATGGTGTCACGATCCCGGATGGTCACGGCGTGGTCTATCAACGTATCGTGGTCCACCGTAATACACAACGGCGTTCCAATGGCATCCTGTCGACGGTAGCGTCGGCCAATGGCATCCTTTTCATCGTATTGAACATTGTGATCCATTTGCAGCATGGCCATGATTTCACGTGCTTTCTCAGGCAAACCATCCTTTTTAAGGAGCGGTAAAATCGCCACCTTAACCGGAGCCAAAGGTGCCGGAATCCGCAAAACCGTTCGGGTAGAGCCGTCTTCTAAGGTTTCTTCTTGAAGCGCAGCGCTCAGCGTCGCTAAGAACATTCGATCCAATCCAATCGACGTCTCTACGACATAAGGAACGTAGCTCTCTTGCGTCTCTGGGTCGAAATAGCGCAACTTCTTATTGCTATGCGCCTCGTGCTGATTCAGGTCAAAATCTGTTCGTGAATGCACCCCTTCAAGCTCCTTAAAGCCCATGGGAAAGTTGAACTCGATGTCACACGCCGCATCTGCATAGTGGGCCAACTTAATGTGGTCGTGAAAACGGTACATGTCCTCTCCCAACCCCAATGCGTTATGCCATTTGATTCGGGCCTCCTTCCAGTAAGCATACCACTCTGCTTGCGTGCCTGGCTTGACAAAAAACTGCATCTCCATCTGCTCAAACTCCCGCATGCGGAAAATGAACTGACGGGCAATGATCTCGTTGCGAAACGCCTTGCCAATTTGAGCGATTCCAAAGGGGATTTTCATCCGCCCACTTTTCTGCACATTGAGGAAATTAACAAAAATCCCCTGGGCCGTTTCTGGACGCAAGTAGATGACTCCACTTTCTCCACTCACCGCTCCCAATTCCGTCTTGAACATCAGATTGAACTGGCGCACGTCCGTCCAATTGCGGCTTCCTGTATCCGGATCAGCAATGTCCAGGTCTACAATCAATTGCTTGACGGCCGCCAAGTCCTCCGCTTCCATGGCTGATTTAAACCGGACATTGATGTCATCAATTTGTTTCTGCCGATCCAAAACCCGTCCGTTGGTCGAGCGAAATTCAGCTTCATCAAAGGCATCCCCAAATCGTTTCAGCGCCTTCGCCACATCCTTCTGGATTTTGGCTTCAATTTTCCCGATGTGATCCTCGACAAGAACATCCGCGCGGTAGCGCTTATTCGAATCCTTGTTATCAATCAAAGGATCATTGAATGCGTCAATGTGTCCTGAAGCTTTCCACGTCTTGGGGTGCATGAAAATGGAGGCGTCGAGCCCCACAATGTTGTCATGCATGCGCACCATGGCGGTCCACCAATAGTGCTTGATGTTGTTTTTCAATTCTGCACCCAATTGGCCATAATCATAGGCCGCTGAAAGTCCGTCGTATA
>CAJWIF010000004.1 GCA_913041135.1 uncultured Flavobacteriales bacterium | reverse complement strand
ATCAACGAGGCAGTTGCCATCGCAGTCGTAGCCCGCATCAGCATAGGTGCATGAGGCTGCGTCAGTCGCGTCAGCGTTGTAGTTGCAAGCCGTTGCATCCTGGCAACCGGCTACTTCAAATTCGTCGCATACACCGTCGGCGTCTGCATCCGCAAGGCAGTTGCCATCGCAGTCGTAGCCCGCATCAGCATACGTACAAGAGTCGTCGGAGTCTGTCGCGTCAGCGTTGTAGTTGCAAGCCGTTGCATCCTGGCAACCGGCTAGTTCAAATTCGTCGCATACTCCATCGCCGTCGGTATCGGCAATGCAGGCACCTTCACAGTTGAGGCCCTCTGAAGCATAGGTGCAGGAGTCGTCGGAGTCTGTCGCTTCAGCGTTGTAGTTACAGGCCGTTGCGTCCTGGCAACCGGCTACTTCAAATTCGTCACATACTCCATCGCCGTCCGTGTCTAAGAGGCAGTTGCCATCGCAATCATACCCCACAGCAACATAGCTGCACGATCCGTCGTCCGTATTGGCCAAAGCATCATAATTGCACGCCACCTCGTCCATACATCCTTCAATCACATCGATGCAACTTCCGTCATCATAATCAGCCTCTGGATCAAAATTAATGGCTTCCGGATCCATGCATCCACATGCATTGGAAACACCGGCCGCATCAGGAGAATACACTCCTGTTCCCTCGAAGCTAAACGCACCACGAACATCATCCGTGCCATCACCATTTACAAAAACCTGGGTATTCAGCGTGCCACTGATGTCTCCTGCAGTTGACATCTGCATAATCAGCACTCGGTTGTTCATTGGGTCTGGGAGGCCATTGGGAGTGCCATTCAACACATACCAAGCTCCGCCCGTTTGGTCGTCAATCACAATGTCCTGTCCATCGATTGCGCTGGCAGCAGCGAAGGCTCCAACCCATGGCTGGTCTACGCTTTCTACCGTGCTGATTGAACTCTCACTTCCTTCAGGCTGCGATTCAATTCCGATGGTAACCCAACTATCAGCTGCCAAATCAGGGAAGAAAGCCAAAAACGCAGGATTCACTCCTCCTGCCGTCGTAGCACCAAACTGGCTGTTGAAGAAGCCGGTCGTTGTCAACAAATACAAAGGGTCTGTATCGTTGCCGTAAACCGAGCTTAAGAAGTCGTCCTCATTCGCCATGTTCATGTAAAAACGGTACGTCGTCATACCGGGAACAATATCTACTGCATGCTCCTCAACCGTCATGGTATAATCCATCGTCACCATACCTGCTGTCGCACACGAGCAGAAGTCGCACGAACCATCATCATTGTTTGCTGCGGGATCGTAATTGCACGCCAATTCATCCATGCAACCATCCACAATTTCTTCTGGAGTAAAAGGCGTGAACGGAATGACTCCGCGCCATTCTTCCTCCGACGTTCCATTGCTGAAAACTTGAATTTGCATTTGCCCAGTCAACTCGCCTTCAGTCGTGATCTGTCCCACCAAAACACGCAAATCCTCACCCGCAAAAGAAGGATGGTTCCAATCACACGTTGAAAGGTCATAGGGGTCACAAGGAAAAAGCGTAAACAACGCTGAACCTGTGGCATCATTGATGAGGACGTTGTCCCCTGAATTGAATTGATCGAACAAACTAATTTCACCCTCTGCTGTCGAAACATCAATTCCATCGGCAGCGCTCTCTCCACCAATCGTTAACCAACTGTCAAAGGCCAATTCAGGAAAGAAACCAAAGAATCCCGGATTGCTTTCCGCCCCAATATCCTCACCCAAATCCAAATCATTGAACCAGGCCATTTCGGACGTCGAGTTGATCATCATCGGATTGTCTGCCTCACCAGAAATCGCCGATAAAAAATCAGACTCATTCACCATGTTGAGGTAAATGCGATAGGTTGTATACCCAGTCAAATCAATCGTTCCAACCATTCCATCGTGGGCCGCGTAGGCGACAACTTCAAGCCAATATCCATCCGGTACGGAAGGTGAAGGAGAAGAAGTTGGCTCCTGAGCTTGCGCATTCCAAAGCATGGAAGACGCAGCTATGATGAGGCATAGCAGTTTACGCATGACGCGACGAATTTGGTTAACAGTTCATTCAACAACATGTGAGCGAAACATTCTTCAATGTCAACACGCACGGAGCGAATGTAACGGCAACTCTGTCAAATTGCAAGAGGCCCTTTGTTATTCGTCTCATTTTTACGAACACCTATCGACATTTCAACTGAATTCAACGCGTTACCGGCTCTTCAAAACACTTCAAATAATTTCCGGTAAAAACAACTTTTTCAGGTCGCATGAAATTCAAGAAAGTTTAGGCTATCTTTGGCGACCCTTAATGGTACTATAGCTCAGTTGGTAGAGCAGCGGACTGAAAATCCGCGTGTCCCAGGTTCGAATCCCGGTAGTACCACAAAAAGCCAGTTCACGCTGGCTTTTTTTGTTTCTATACTTTCGTAACGCGCTAACTTCGCTCAAGCCCTAATCACTTCATCGAATCTCCGGTTCTGTGCATCAAAACATCCAGTTCAATCAACCCGACCAAAACCAGCACTTGGAATTGCCTTGGATCCAGTGGATTCAATCGGATGGATTTCGAATTCTGGCGGACGATCGATTCCGAGAGTTGCCCGTTTTTGGACCGCTGACGCACGTCTGGAATATGAGTCCGAAATGTTTCATTCCGGCTGGAGAGGATTCCAAATCCATCAAATCGGCTGAACGCATTTGGTCTTGGTTGGATCAGGAAAATACAGATCGCGGACATATTTTGCTGATTGTCGGGGGCGGAACTATCAGTGATCTTGGGGGGTTTGTGGCCTCGACGTTTAAAAGAGGTATTCCCTTTGTTTTGGTACCGACCACCCTTGTCGGTATGATCGATGCCGCCATTGGGGGAAAGAATGGTCTCAACTATTCCGATTATAAAAATCAAATTGGAACGTTTCAACTGCCCGACTTGACCTACATCGATGTCAACTTCATCTCCTCTTTAGATGCCCTTGAGCGGACAAACGGCTGGATGGAGCTCGTCAAGCACAGCTTGATTGCCGATCGGACATTGTGGAATGAAATTCAGAACGTTGACATTCACCTTCCAGGAGCCATTGAGCCTTGGGTCCCGCGTGCTGCTGAAATAAAGAAACACATCGTTGCTCAAGACTTCTTGGACGAATCGCTTCGGAAATCCCTGAATTTCGGACACACCGTTGCCCACGCTCTTGAATGGAAAGCACAGCAAGACGATTTGCAACTCAGTCATGGTGTAGCCGTCGGGTGGGGAATGTTGTGGTCGCTGGCATGGAGCAATTCCCTGCTACAAACAGACTCCACGGAATTTGAATCGGCCAGCCGAAGCATTCGGATGTGGCTCGACACAATCCCCGCGCACCATCAATTGGATTGGCTGAGTGCTCTGGACCCTACAGATTTGTGGCCCGCCATGCTGAAGGACAAAAAAAACCTCGATGGAGCCGTTCTTGATGTTGCATTGACGCAGATTGGAGAGGCCATTTGGAACCAGCCCGTAACGTTGAATAAATTCACAAGCATTTGGAAACAAGTCTTCCTTTCCGTGGAGACCAATTGATTCCCCTCCCGTAGCTTTACCCCATGCAACATACAGCAGGCGATCTAGCCGACATGTTGAAAGGTCTCGTTGAAGGAGACTCCCAAGTCATTGTCAATCAATTGTCGAAAATTGAGTTGGCGTCTTCTGGGTCACTTACCTTTTTATCCAATCCGGATTATGAAAGGTACTTGTACACAACTGGCGCATCAGTGGCTATTGTTCCCACAACTTTTACTGCTACGCAACCGTTGCCAGCAGCCTTGACCTTAATTCGAGTTACTGACTCCTATGCGGCATTTGCACAACTCTTGGAGTTCGCATCGGCAGCTATGGCACTTCCGCGCACCGTCCATCCGGCTGCTGTCATTAGTGAATCGGCTCAAATTCACCAGAACGTATACATTGGAGCCCTCGCTGTCATTGAAGACGGCGCCACCATTGGTGAGGAGTGTGAAATCCATGCGCATGCTACAGTCGGTCGCAATGTGCGCATCGGAACCAACTCAAAACTGCACAGTGGAGTGCAGGTATTGGACAATTGCATCATTGGAAGCGGGTGTACCATTCAAGCAGGTGCGATCATTGGATCCGATGGCTTTGGGTTTGCTCCTCAGGCCGGTGACGGATACAAAAAGATTCCTCAAACAGGCAATGTCATCCTCCATGACAACTGTGAAGTCGGTGCTGCCACGACCATTGACCGTGCCACTTTGGGCTCAACAATTATCGAGGAAGGGGTGAAGTTGGACAACCAGATTCAGGTTGCGCACAACTGCACCATCGGAGCTCACACGGTCATTGCCGCGCAAACAGGAATTGCTGGATCGACCACCATAGGAAGCCGATGCATGATTGGTGGGCAAGTTGGATTCGCAGGACATCTCAAAATAGCAGACGGCGTTAAAATCGCAGCGCAATCCGGAGTTACGACAAGTATCAAAGAGCCAGACTCCGTTTGGCAAGGGACGCCAGCAACGCCTATCAAGGATTATCAAAAACGTCAAATTGCCTTGCGCAATTTATCACGTCACCGCCTCATGGATCGCTTGGAAGAACTTGAAAAAATCCAGCAGAACACGCGCACCTCTTCATGACAAAAAAGCAGAGAACCATTCGTAAATCCATCTCATTCTCTGGGATTGGATTGCATACCGGTCAACAAACAACCATGACTCTGCATCCCGCTGAAGCGAATCATGGATACAAGTTTCAGCGGTCAGACCTCCCTGATAGTCCTATTATTGACGCCAACGTAGACCGTGTCGTCAGCACCCAAAGAGGAACGACACTTGAGCAGAATGGCGCCCAGGTCAACACGACAGAGCACATTCTAGCGGCTCTATACGGTTGCGAAGTCGATAATGCTATGATCGAATTGACCGGTCCTGAAATCCCGATCATGGATGGCAGTTCAATCGAGTTCGTTGAGGCCTTAGAAGCCGCAGGTTACCAAGATCAGGAAGCCAATCGGAAGTATTTCAAGTTGAATTCAAATGTCTGGTACGAAGACAAGGAAAAGGGCGTTGAGATGCTCGCTGTACCAGAACCGCAAGATGAATTCCGGATAACGGTCATGGTGGATTACCGAAGTCCTATTCTCGGCACCCAGCATGCAAGTATGTACAAGATTTCGGAATTCAAAGACGAAATCGCTCGCTCCCGGACATTCGTTTTCTTGCGAGAAGTCAAGCATCTTGCGAATGAAGGCTTGATTAAAGGAGGTGACCTGAACAATGCAGTTGTGCTCATCGAACGCATCTATTCAGATGAAGAACTGCACAGCATCGCACAATTGCTTGGAAAGGAGGACCTCAAGTCCCGTGGTGACGTTCCTGGAGTTCTCAATACATCTCCCCTCCGTTATCAAAACGAACCTGCACGACACAAGTTATTGGACATCATGGGAGACCTCGCTCTCATGGGGTGCTTTTTACAAGCGCACATTTTGGCAGCCAGGCCCGGCCATGCTGGCAACACCTCATTTGCAAAAATCCTCAAGAAGATGATGATAGAAGAAAAGAAGACACCCAATCTGAGTACTGATCGCCCATCCGTCCTTGACATCAATCAAATTAGCGCGATGCTTCCGCACCGCTACCCTTTTCTATTGGTTGATCGGATTCTGGAAATCAATGAAGACAGCATCATTGGTTTAAAAAACGTCACCCTCAACGAACCCTATTTTCAAGGTCATTTCCCTGGAAATCCAGTCATGCCTGGCGTATTGCAAGTGGAGGCCATGGCTCAAGTTGGTGGCATCTTCGCCCTGAATACTGTCCCAGACCCCGAGCACTACACCACCTACTTTATGAAAATTGACAATGTCAAATTCAAACAAAAGGTGCTCCCAGGAGATACGCTGGTCTTTCATCTAGAATTGATGTCTCCGATACGACGAGGCTTGGTTAACATGAAAGGAAGAGGATATGTCCGTGGGCAATTGGCCTCAGAAGCAGAGATGCTTGCGAAGATTGTAAAAGACAAGTGAGCGGAAATTACTGAAACCAACGATCAAGTGAGTCAGATTTCACCCCAAGCCTATGTGAGCTCCAAGGCGCTTATTGGAGAAGGAGCCATTATTAATCCCTTCGCATTCATCGAAGAAGATGTTGAAATCGGTCCAGGAACCTGGATCGGTCCGAATGCAATCATCATGAATGGCTCACGCATAGGAAAGGACTGTAAAATTTTTCCTGGTGCTGTGATCGGAGCCGTGCCACAGGACCTCAAATATGCGGGAGAGCCCTCAACTGCTGAAGTTGGTGACCGCACTGTAATTCGCGAATGCGTGACCATCAACCGTGGCACCACAGACCGCATGCGAACCGCCGTAGGGACGGATTGCTTGTTGATGGCATACACCCACCTCGCTCATGATGTTTTGGTCGGCGACCACGTAATCATCGCGAACTCAGGAAATATCGCAGGCCATGTGACCATTGAAGATTGGGCGATTCTCGAAGGAATGGTCGGCGTGCAACAGTTTGTCACCATTGGCATGCATGCATTTGTTGCGGGAGGATCACTCGTGCGTAAGAACATTCCACCCTATATCAAAGCCGCCCGCGAACCACTCTCATACATTGGTGTAAATAGCATTGGACTGCGACGCAGAGGGTATGACAATGAACGCATCTTGAACATCGAGGACATCTACCGAATGCTCTATGTTCAAAACGGCAACTTATCTCAAGCGCTGCGCGCTGCTGAAACTGAATTGCCCGCAACCCAGGACAAGAGCATTATCCTTGATTTCATCAATGCCTCCGACAAAGGAATCATCCGCGGACCTTTTTGAAAACGACTCCATGGAATTGAATCCTGCCATTCCGTGTTCTGTATCCTTAAGTGACTTAGGACATCGCTTCGGAAAGCAAGAGGTACTAAAAAGCCTTCAAGCCACGATCCATGCTGGAGAGCATGTGGTGATTCAAGGAAGCAATGGAAGTGGCAAGTCCACGTTAGGGCAAATCATCGCAGGACATTTGACGTGCTCATCAGGGGAAATCCTATGGAAACAAAAGGATTTAACGGGAGAAAAATCGGCATCACATCTCGACGACATTGCGTTGCAAACTATGCTCATGGCACCTGCGAGTACATTGCACCCTTTGCTCACTATCCATGAACTGATTGCGTTCCATGCTGCGTTCAGAAGCTGGTGGCCTGGATTGAATCCACACACTTGGATCGAAGACAGCGGCCTTTCAAACCATTTGCAGTCTTCCTATTCCGCGTTGAGTTCTGGCATGCAGCAACGCGTTAAGCTCGTCCTAGCTCTCGCAACTCAAAGCGCACTATTGGTATTAGATGAGCCCTGCGTCAATCTCGATGCCAGTGGAATCACTTGGTACCAGGATTGCTTGAAGTGGATGAGTCCACAGTGTACGGTGGTGGTGTGTTCCAATAACCGAAAAGAGGACCATTTAGATGCAACGCAGGTCATTACACTTGATTAAAGTGAGTCTGACTCTGATTTATTTTACGAGTTAAACAATTGTTAATCAGCTACTTAAATAAATCAGCAGCAGGCACACGTAACCTTTATTGAGACATTGGAGTAAATGAAGTTTGACTATCAATACGAAACTTTAATTCCTCTCTCATGAAACTCAAGCAGTTTTTCACCCTTGCAGCCGCTACGTTCTTTTTTGGAGCAATTGTAGCCAACGCTCAAACAGCCTCTTTTAATTCAACCCCTGGTCCTTTTGCCAACTTGCCACACGATTGCGTGTCCAAGACTCCTTCTGGATCTCAGGTTTTGTTCTTGAACAATTCCGATGTCGTAACGCAGTCTTTCACTGCATGCACTGATGGCGATGCACGAAAAGTTTATGTTAAGGTCAAGCAAACTTCAGGCGATGGTCAATTGACCATATCCATTTTGGACAGCCGCGGCGAATTGTTAGACAAAGTCAAGGTTACCATCAAAGACGGCTTCTCAGGCGTTGCTATTGGTAAATTGAGTGCGAAAGTAGAAAATGGCGTGCGATACAACTTGAAGTTGGATGCTGCTGGTGTTGACTTGATCATTGAAGGTCGCTACACTCGCCTTCCAGGCAATGACTTGTACTTAAACGGATGGAAATTGGACGGGTCAATCTCTACAGCGATTGGGTTCAAGCACATCAATGAAATTGACGCTGTTCAAGCCACTCGTGACGACTCGTATACCGAGCAGATCGACATGCGAGGAACCGAGCTAGCATCAACGTTCTCTACGTACCCTAATCCTTTCTCAAACGAGTTCACTGTTGAATTCGAAAAGGATTTGAAAGGTGAGACAAGCGTTGTCTTGTTGGACTTGACAGGCAATGTCCTTCACCGTGAGATTCGAACTAACGTTCGGTCAGGTGATCGAATAAACATCAATCCACGTTACTTCTTGAACCCTGGAGCGTATGCCGTTCGAGTGATCAACGAGCAACGTATGTTCAACACAACGATCATGAAGCACTGATTGAATCACTGATTCTCTCTAGCGTTCAAGGGCCATCCGAAAGGGTGGCCCTTTTTTATTTCCAGCGACTTTCTTCCATCAAATCCAAGACCGATTTGACCGGGGCAAATGTATCCGCAGGGACCTCGACAAATCGGGTGAGCCAATTGGCCATCGCCCCGTTCCAAAGACCGGGTCTCTCCAAGATCCTAATGCTCGATCCACTCCAATCTTTCGTGGCTGTGAAAAACAAGTCATGGGCTGCGAACTGATTCAAATCATAGGGCTTCCCGCTAGCATCCATCAAACTGCAGCAGATATCAACCGGGTTGAAATGGGTTCCTTGACCCAGCATTCCGCCTTTCAATTCAGCTCCTTCGACAATTGAAGGAACGGCATTCCCTTCCTTCAAGCGAATCCAAAAAGGTCCACCGCCTGCCTTGCCTTCATTTGGAACCATTCCGGCAACACGAATCGGTCGATCTAAGGCTTCTAAAAGCTGGTTACGCGTCAATGTTCGGGTGTCTTTAGAGAATCCTTCAAGCCATGCAGCGGCGTCATCCAACGCCTCCTGACCTCCTTGATTTACCGAACTGATAAGCGCATTCCTCTCGTTCGTCAGACGACACGCCTCACCACCCATCCAATGCTGGACCTCATTGCGCGCCGCCATCCGGTGCTTCGGAACAACATTGTCGATGTTGCGTATGAACACAAAATCCGTTTGCAATTCATTCAAATTGTGTAACAACGCACCGTGGCCTCCTGGACGAAATAACAATTCGCCTTGGGCATCGCGGGCCAACTGCTTCGACTCTAAATCCAAGGCCACGGTGTCCGTCTCAGCGGACTGAACGGAAAAATCAACCCGGTCAAACCCCTTTTCTTTCAAAAGGCTCCGAATCTGGCTGCGGTATGTAGAAGGAACGGTAAAATGCAGTCGGTGTCCTGGAGCGAGTGACTCCCACTCATGGGCGTGCTCCTCAAATGGTGTGCGGACGTCTCCCGCAGGATACCGATGAAATGGAACGAGTCCTTTTGGCAAGCTAGACCAACCCGGATCCGGAGCTAACAAGTCCTTCGCCATGGCCGTGGCACGATCCGCCGCAGACAGCTGATCGTATTGCTCCTTTTGAAACATCGGCAAACGGTGACCGTTCGTTGCCAAAGCACGGACGACATCTTCAACCATTTCTCCGCGCAACGGAGCAAACATTCTCGAGGCTGCACCTGAAGCGGGGACAAAGCGAGCAAGCGTCAGGTTGGAAGCGAGCAGTTCCGCAAACACCTTCACTGCACGACGTTTGTCTTCGTCGGTCAAAACGAAAATGCCATCTCCTTGGATACATGGCGCTACAGCGTCCACAGGGATCCCTCCTTGGACCAGTTGTTCTCGTTGTCTTTCAGCCTCTTCAACGGGCCATTGGCGCAAATCAAATGCGCGCACATCTCCCTCATTCCATGGGTTGTCCATGAAACAAAATTAAGTCCTAGAAAATGGGTGTAAAACGAAACTCCTAGAGAGGTTCTCTCAATTGCTGGCACGCACCAAGAAGGGCTGTTTCCAGCGCTTGCAATTCCGGCTCCAACTCTGAAGCGGGGATTCCAGATCTTAGCGAAGCTCCAATGGACTCCACCAGATTGCGAATGTCAGGGAACCCCAACACACGCAAGTTCGACTTCAGTCGAAACGAAACTCCGTGAAATTCATTCACTCGACCTTCGCGAACCAGGGTCAAAAACTCTGAAAGCAACTTCGGTGTGTGCTCAAGGAAAAGCACGACCAAGCCGTCAACTAGGGGTTGATTTCCTTGGAACATCTCCACAAGGTGACCGAGTCGCTGAGGGCTTTTCATATGTATCCTTACGAGATTGATTGCAAAAAGTTACAGCGGTCTATGAGGCGATGAAAGCCGTGGTTAACTTTGAAACAATGAAGTCGCAACAGGTTATTGTCACAGGAGGTGCAGGTTACATCGGATCACATACCGTCGTTGAGCTCATAGGCGCCGGTTTCGAGCCCATTATCGTCGACAATTTCTCCAATTCTCACCCCCGTGTTTTGGACGGTTTGGAGCGAATTTTGAATCGAAAAATTCAACTTTTCGATGTCGATTGCTGTGATGAATCTGCTTTAAACGGCGTTTTTGAATCCTGTTTGAAGCGTGGAAATATCGCGGGCGTGATTCATTTTGCTGCGTTCAAAGCTGTTGGTGAGAGCACTGCTGAACCGCTGAAGTATTTCAGCAACAATATTGGTTCCACGGCGGCACTGTTGGCCACGATGCATCGGCATGGCGTTGGGTCCTTTGTCTTCTCGAGTAGCTGCACTATTTACGGTCAACCCGAGCAAATACCGGTTGACGAGACAGCCCCTTTTCTTCCCGCTGAATCTCCTTACGGCTATACCAAGCAAGCCTGCGAGCGGCTGATTTCAGATGCCCATTCAGCACACGCTGAATTGAATGTGACCTTGCTCCGCTATTTTAATCCAATCGGAGCGCACCCTTCTGGAGACATCGGCGAACTGCCATTGGGTCACCCCAACAACCTCATTCCTTTTCTGACCCAAGCTACTGCAGGCTTAAGAGATCCATTGACTGTATTTGGGAATGACTACCCGACACCCGATGGAACGTGTGTCCGTGATTACATCCACGTGATCGATTTGGCAAGGGCTCATGTCGCCGCGTTGAATTGGTTGAAAGACCAAAATCATGCGTGTGAAGCGTTGAACTTGGGTGCTGGAAACGGGAGCAGTGTCCTGCAAGTCATCGAAGCCTTCGAATCAGCCAATGGCATCTCGGTTCCCTACACCATTGGACCGCGCAGACCAGGTGATGTGACCGCCATCTATGCCGATGCCAAAAAAGCAAAGGATTTATTGGGATGGGAATGCAAGCATTCTCTGCAAGAGGCCTTGAAAGATTCTTGGAATTGGCAGAAGAAGCTCGAGCATAAAAGCTAACTGAACCCCGCTAGCGCCTTATCCACCCCACCCCATAAGGACGGTTAAGAAACACACACCGAAGCCGAGCAGGTAACCGGTGTATACCTCAATGTGCCGGTGAACTCCGAGTCGAATGCGCGCCCAACCCAATGCTCCAGCAAGGATGAACAGAATGGCATTGAGCTCAAAATGAGACTCAAAATGAATGTTTTGCACCGCCATAAGCGTTCCTAAAGCACCTCCCTGCCCCAGCATGTGCATGCTGATTTTAAATCGCTTGGTAATCAGAAGAGCCAACGCAATCGAGAGGATCAGCCCCATCCACGTCGACAAATAAACTGATGGAATGTACATGGTATCGCCGGTCACCAAGAGCACATAAGTCAATATGAAATAGGCCAGTACAATGAGGAAAGGCAAAGCCCGTTCTGAGCGATTGGCGATTTCCAAGTCGCTGAGCACCCCCTTTCGATACAGGACGAACAACGAAATTGCTGGCGCTACCGTGTTGACCACTACCACCAACATTAAATAGACGAATACACCGGGCATGGTCCTCAGATACGGATCGAACACAAACAAAAGAATCAGCGTGAGCAGGGGCATGACCAACGGATGAAGCACCGTTGAAAGAATCCTTGCCCACCAAGGCCTAACCGTCGTCATTGATTGCGCCATTAGAGTTGCTTCCGAAGTCGAGCCACCGGGATCCCCAATTGCTCGCGGTACTTGGCAACCGTTCTGCGGGCGATATTGTACCCCTTATTATTCAAGAGTTTGCCGAGCTTTTCATCTGCCAACGGTTTGCGCTTATCCTCCGCTTCTATGGCCTCGAGTAAGATTTTCTTCACCTCTCGAGAACTGACTTCTTCCCCTGTTTCCGTCGTCATGCTTTCACTAAAAAAAGACTTCAACAGAAACGTGCCGTACGGCGTTTGGATATACTTGCTATTTGCAACGCGCGAAATCGTACTGATATCCATACCGACAACATCCGCTATGTCTTTGAGGATCATTGGACGCAAGTCAACCTCATCCCCACTGAAGAAATACGCCTTTTGATGATCAATGATCGCCTGCATGGTGATGGTCAGTGTGTGCTGACGTTGGCGCACCGCGTCAACAAACCACTTGGCCGAATCGAGCTTTTGCTTCACGAAAGTAAGTGCATCCTTTTGTTGCGAATTAGGATTTGAGCCACTGGCATAGGTCTGCATCATTTCCTTATAAACCGGACTGATGCGCAATTCAGGAGCATTACGTTGGTTGAGTTGCAACCTCAATTCATCGTCCTCAACGGCCAATAAAAAGTCAGGAACCACATGCACCGCACCGCCTCGATTGGACTCACTACCGGAGTTCCCCGGCTTCGGATTCAAAGCGGTAATTTCATCCAAGGCATCCTTCAGAGCTTCCTCATCAATGTCCATCCCCTTTTGAATCCGGGTGTAATGCTTTTTTGAAAAGGCGTCAAAATGATGTTCCAAAATTTCCAAAGCGATGCGCTGGGACAGCTTGCGAGCTAGTTGGTGTTTTTGTGCGGAAGCCTCTTCAAACTTTCGTTTCAACTGCAACTGCAAACACTCTCGAAGGTCACGGGCACCCACTCCAGCAGGATCCAATCGTTGGACGACCTCCAACGCGGATTCAACTACCGAACGTTCCACAACCAGGCCTTCTGTGAAGGCCAAATCGTTCACAATACTATCCAAGTCACGCCTCAAATATCCCGCATCGTCCAAATTACCAATAACATGCCCAGCCATGGATCGGGTTTTGTCATCCACATCCAACAAGCCCAGCTGAGCTAAAAGCAATTCAAAAAAGGTAGCCCCTCCCGAATACGGTACAGACCGATCCTCCTCATCCATTCCTTGGTTGCGGATGCTCAATCGGTAATCGGGAGTTTCATCATCCAAGTACTCTTGGAAATCAAACTCCGACATGGCCTCTGTCTCATCACCATCCTCCTGCTCCTCTTTCCGCTCTTCATCCCAAGCCTCCTCCTCAGCCCCCTCTTCAAGCGCTGGATTGGCCTCCAATTCTTCCTTGATCCGCACTTCTAGCTCCATCGTTGGAAGCTGCAGCAATTTCATCAACTGAATCTGCTGAGGAGACAGTTTTTGAAGCAGTTTCTGTTGGAGTGATTGCCTTAGCATGGGGATAATAGGGGGTTAAAACTCTGCGTTTTGGGGTGTTCTAGGAAATGGAATAACGTCCCGGATGTTAGTCATACCCGTCACGTACATCACCAACCTTTCAAAACCCATGCCAAAACCGCTGTGGACCGCTGATCCAAATCTTCTTGTGTCCAAGTACCACCAAACATGTTCCTCTGGGATGTCAAATTCAGCACATTTCGCTTGAAGACGTTCCAGGCGTTCTTCGCGCTGACTCCCTCCAATTAATTCGCCAATGCCCGGAACCAAAACATCCATAGCTGCCACTGTTTTTCCGTCTTCATTGGAACGCATGTAAAAGGCTTTGATGCCTGCTGGATAATCCGTGATGATTACCGGACCATTGAAGTGCTTCTCTACCAGCCAACGTTCGTGCTCGCTTTGCAAATCCACACCCCATTCTACCGGGTACTTGAATTTCTTCTTCTTGAACGGCTTCGAATTCCGCAACAAATCAATGGCTTCGGTATACGTCACATGCTGGAAAGGAGCATCCACCACCGCTTGCAAGCGATTGCGCAGAGGCTGGCCTTGGCGTTGATCTTGAGGCAATGATTTCTCAGCATTCGCCTCCCTTTCTTCGAGAAACGCCAAGTCTTCATCGCATTGCTTCAAGACGTCACCCAACACACTTTTCAAACACGCTTCTGCCAACGCCATATTGTCAGACAAATCAGCAAAGGCTACCTCCGGCTCAACCATCCAAAATTCCGCAAGATGGCGAGAGGTATTTGAATTCTCGGCCCGGAAAGTCGGCCCAAACGTATACACCTGGCCCAATGCCATGGCACCCAACTCAGCTTCCAACTGACCACTCACCGTCAAATTCGATGCTTTACCAAAAAAGTCTTCCGAGAAATCAACGGAACCCGCTTCATTCCTTGGTGGCGCATTCAGATCCAACGTAGTTACTTGAAACATTTCACCGGCTCCTTCCGCGTCACTCCCCGTAATAATGGGGGTATGCATCTGGAAAAAACCACCATCCGTGAAAAACTTATGGATTGCAAAATTCAAGGCGTGACGCACTCTGAACACAGCACCAAATGTGCTTGTTCTAAACCGCAAATGTGCTTTTTCTCTTAAGAAATCAAGGGAATGGCGCTTCATTTGGATCGGGTATACCTCCGGGTCTGCATCGCCGAGCACCTCCAATTCCACCACTTTCAATTCTGTCAACTGGCCTTGACCTTGAGATTTTTCAAGCAAGCCCTTCGCTCGAATCGAAGCCCCTGTGGTCAGGCGTTTTTGGGTTGCTTCTGGAATGCTTTCGCGGTCAATGACGAGTTGTAAATTTCCCAAGCATGAGCCATCGTTGAGCGCGATAAATTGATTGTTTCGAAATGTTCGAACCCAACCACACACGGTCAATTCCTCTCCAATATGCGCTTCATCGCGCAAGTTCACAATGCGTTCGCGTTGCATGAATTCTATCTTAATTGAAAACGACTCATGTCGCCTTCCACAAAGAAACGGCAGGAACGGCAGAACCTTGCTTCACAACATTCCAGAAATCAACAAAGCACCCGGTACGGAATTGAATTAGCTCAGGTCTAGTTTACCATCGCGTAAACGAACCACACGCTTAGCACATGCTGCAATGTCTTCTTCATGCGTGACGAGGATGACGGTATTTCCCGCTTCTTGGATTTCCTGAAACAATGCCATGATCTCCATGGAGGTCGCAGTGTCCAAGTTTCCTGTTGGCTCATCCGCCAAAATGATGGAAGGTCGATTGACCAGAGCACGTGCCACCGCAACCCGCTGGCGCTGCCCACCACTCAATTCATTGGGGCGATGGCTCATGCGGTCTGCCAGGCCAACTTGGGTGAGTACTTCCTTGGCTCTTTCTTCTCGGCTTTCACGGTCTAAGCCGGCATAAATCAATGGCAAAGCCACGTTTTCAAGCGCAGTATACCGCGGCAATAAATTGAATGTCTGAAAGACAAATCCAATTTCACGATTGCGAATTTCCGCCAACTGATCTTCATTGAGATGGGCCACATCCTGCTGATTCAGCGTGTAATTCCCTTGAGATGGTGAATCCAAGCATCCGAGAATGTTCATCAACGTAGACTTCCCGCTTCCAGAAGGCCCCATGAGTGCAACGTACTCATTCCTGTCAATCTGCAGGTCCAAGCCATCAAGTGCATGCACCACCTGTGTTCCAATGGTATACGTCTTGCGCAACTCTTGCAAGGAAATGAGCGTTTTCATGGTGCTAAGGTATTGACGAAATTCAAGGTCCACTGTTAGTAGTCCAATTCAATGACACGCACTGCAATGACAATAGAACGTATGTTTGATAGCACAATTGTCGCATTCAGATTCATGAAACAGTCCATTCGCACACCCCGTATTAGCGATATTGCTTCAGAGCATCACTCCCTGTTGGACGAAGTTGAAAATCGTAACCACGGCAGATCATGGGCTGAATTCGTTTTTCTCGGATTGGCTGTTTTTTGCTGGAGTGCCGCAACGGGGCAGATTCAGGTGGATCAAACCCTCACCCCGGAAGAGTATGTCAACACCGTGCTTCTTGGTGAAGGTGTTGAAGCGTTCAACGTGACGTATACGGGTGGACTCTCACAATTAGGCTATTTAACCCAAGGGGAAGATTCCTTTTCCATCGCTTCAGGATTGGTTCTGAGCTCGGATGCTTCAGAAAATCTCGAATGCTCCATCAACACCTGCGACGACTGTCTCGGAGCAGCCTTCGCTGACCCTGACTTGCTGGACATCGCCAATTCTGTTCCACCGATGATAGGCCAAAACTTCACCGTCAATTCAGTAAACGATGGATGTGTCTTAGAGTTTGATTTTGTCTCCGGCGGGGATTCAATTAGTTTCAATTACGTCTTTGGATCGGACGAGTACGAGACGTGGATCAATACCCAATACAACGATGTCTTCGCTTTTTTCTTGAGCGGACCAGGGATTACGGGTCCATTCGATAGCCCAGCTGGATTCCCCGATGGAGCGGTCAACATTGCCGGCGTCCCCGACACCGACCCCATTTTACCCATCACCATCTCTTCAGTCAATTCGGGCACAAACGCTATTTACTACGAAGACAATCAAGGGGGGACTGATGTTTGCATCAACGGATATACTGTGCCGTTTACGGCAGAATACGCGGTCCAATGCGGCGCAACGTATCACATCAAACTCGCCATTGCTGACGGCAGCGACACCGCTTTGGAGTCCATCGTGGTTTTAGAAGAAGGCAGCTTTTCCTCCAATGCATTTGACCTGGTGGCCAGCGCATCCGTTTCTGGAAATCAGATCTTCCTGGGAGACACGACGGTGGTGGAATCCTGCAACAATGCCATATTCAAAATCATTCGTCCAAGCGCAACTACTGAAGACACGTTGAATGTGACCATTTCAGGTACAGCTACGAACGGTGTCGATTACGAAACCATTGATCCCGAAGTGATCATGTTGGTGGGGCAATACATTTATGATTTGCCGTTGAATGTCAACGCTGACGCAGAAGCAGAAGCTCCCGAAACCGTGACCATCGAGTACCTGTATACCAATCTGTGCGGCGATTCCGTCTTACGATCGGCCACCCTGGTCATACAAGATTTCGAACAAACGACGCTTGACTTTGAATCTCCTGTCGGCATTTGTCAAGGAGAGGCTGTACTTGAAGTGAATCCAATCAGTGGTTATGGACCGTATTCATATGAATGGAGTACAGGGACGAATGACACCCTTTCTGTGAATGTAGTGACCACAAACACACCGGGGACAGCTGATGTGGTGGTGACCGATGTCTGCGGAAACGAGGTTGAGGCGACTGTCGCATTCACTCAACCACCGGAACTGAACGTCTACATCAACCAACTGAATGACCCCCTCTGCGCGGGTGACAGCGTGTATTTGCAGGCGGGGATCAATACCGGAGTTGGGCCCTTTGATTACGCCTGGTCTTCTGGCGGTGACGTACAAACGGAATTGGTCAACCTGAACACCAGCACGGCGATTATTTTGACCGTGACGGACCCATGCGAAACGGAGGCCGTCGTGGAATGGGAAGTTGAAATCCCCATTTACGAACCCATTACCGGTGACGAAGACGATGTCTGCCTCGGACTTCAGGCCAGTCTCGGACTGGAAGGAGGAACTGGCAACTACACCTTCTTCACCTGGCAATATTCGAATTTCGACTCCAACCAGAGTCCTCAAGATTCCGTTTGGGTGGCTGTCGATCAATTCTTGGACAGCCTCGTCACTTTCATCGGCCCGTTTGGCAATTACCAATCAACGACCCAACAGGGTGTTATGGAGGTGTGGGCCATTGACCAATGCGGCAGCGACGCCTCGTTCATGATCAGCCTCGTGGCATGCGACACGGAAATCCCCAATGTCTTCTCTCCGAACAACGACACCTACAATGACTTTTTCAGAATTCCGGGAATTGAAGGCTTTCCCAACTCGAGCGTTGAGATCTTCAATCGATGGGGCAATCTGGTCTTTCAGGATGACGACTACAAAGGCGGCTGGGATGGCCGGATGAGTGGAGACCCCGTTTCTGATGGGACGTACTATTACGTATTGAGGCGGTCGGATGGCGAAACCTTTTATGGACCGCTCACGATTCTACGCAAGCGTCAGTAGACGTGCAAGCACGCTGAAACCCTAACTCTGCTTGTAAAACAAGTGCATGACCACGGCATGCGGCAGCGTGATGGTCGAGATAATGATCAAGGCCAACAACGGAATGGACACTGGTATGAAATCAATCCAGGAAAGCCAGAACGTGACCAACGTGAAAAATACGCTCAACAGAGAATAAGGCATCAAGAGCCTTAGAAAATCACGAAAAGAAAACGCGTCTTCCTCTTTTTTCAAAAACTGAAATTCTTGACTCATCACGCGCAGTGAATGCAGTACCACAAAATACATGGTGAAGCCTATGATGAACGGAAACAAGAAGAAGGTCAGATGGATCAGAGCCAGGAGGAAGAGTTCTCCACCCAGTCGATTCCAATCAAAGGAGCCCCTCTTAATAAAGACGAAGAGCATACCCACTGTCAATGCATTCAACGCGATGAACGCTTCAGAGAGGAATTCATATTGGTATACAGCCTGAAAAACTGCGGTATCCTTGAAAAACCCGGTATGCCCTATCAGCTCCGCTGTATTGTAATAAATAAGCGTCAGCAGCAACGTCAGACCCCAAGTCAGAAACAAAACAGGACGTAGAAATGATCGTTTCAGCTTCAGGTCATTGAGTTGACTTTCTCCAAAATGAAACGCGGAAAGCACCAGAAAAAAGACAAAACTCCACAAAGGCTCAACGAGCCATCCAACTAAAAATAAGAGAATCAGTCCGAGATAAGCCCCGTAAAACTTTAATTGGGATGTGGTATTCTTTTTAAAGAACAATACGTGATCTATGGCCCCGTGCGGGATTCCAAAGGCCAGAATCAACAATGATGCAACGGCAAGTTGCTGTTCAACACTGATATCAGTATAGGCCTCAAAAACATGGTACAGCGCATACAGACAAACCACAAAAATGAAGGTGAACACATTCATCTGACGAAAATAGAGTCAAGACTTGAACGACCTTCATTTCAAGGGCTCAAAAAAAAAACGGAACCAATCTCGTAAAGAGAAAGATTCCGTTTTGGTGGGCGATGAGAGACTCGAACTCCCGACCCCCTCGGTGTAAACGAGGTGCTCTGAACCAACTGAGCTAATCGCCCTAAGGGGTGCAAAGATAATCCAAATTTCACGTTCTCTGCATTGTACTTTTGGTAAGGTGAAAAATATTTGGCTACATCGTATTCAAAGTTGGTTTAAATGGCTCAGTGAATCCAAGTCTTGGAGGGCCGTTCATCCCCCATGGTTGTTTGGTGTGTTGCAAACAATGCATCAAATGGAAGGGCACAATCCTGCGATTGAAACCCTTCGAAAAAAATTACGCGCCGACACCACCCCCATTCAACGCTTGGACTTTGGCGCGGGATCGCAATCACATTCAGAAACAGTGGGAGGTGTCGCGCGAAACTCCCTCAAACGTCCACGCCATGCAGTTGCGTTGGGAAACCTATCGCGAAGCATACAGGCAGAGCATATCCTTGAATTGGGAACCTCCCTCGGCTTAACGACTGCGTACCTCGCTAATCAATCGAACACGGTCACCACGTGTGAGGGAGATCCGGCCATTGCTGCGTTGGCAAAAGCACAATGGGATGCACTTGGGCTCACGAACATCACCCTTCACGAAGGTCGATTTTCAGAGACACTTCCTCTGCTCATGGCACAATGGAAGAAATCTAACCATCCCGGTTTTGACCTGATTTTCATCGATGGCCATCATATCGGGAGCGCTTTGTTAGCGTATGTCGACGTTTTGAAACCATGGCTTCGCCCGAGAGGCGTGCTCGTTTGCGATGACATCCACTGGTCACCTGACATGGAAAATGCATGGCTGGAGTTGACCCACGACCCGCATTGGACCAATGGTGCGGACTTTTATGAGTGGGGGCTATTGACCGCCAATCCTGATTTGTCCAAAGAAATCCGGAGCATCCGGCTTTAACGTCCTATTTCTGACACACGGTCATGCTCTTGTGCAGTAATTTCGCAGCATGTTGATGAAGCGATTTGGCGCTAAAAAGAGAGTTTGGTTGACCGCATTCTTGGGAGCCTACATCCTCTTGCAATTCAGTTGGTGGGCGTGGCTACTCATTTCGTTACAGGATGAAGCGGTTTCTGTCGCAGCAGGAAATGCTCCGCAACTACGCGCGCGATCAACCCATATGATCCTCGGTGAAGGGCTGGTCTTTTTACTCATCCTCGCACTGGGGTTTCGGGTTATTTGGAAAGGCCTTCGGCGAGACCAACAGCGTGCTGAAAAAGAACGAAATTTCCTACTGGCCGTCACGCACGAACTGAAAACACCCATTGCGGCCATTCGCCTCGCGTTGGACACGTTGCAAAAGCACCGGGTCGATGCAGAAACTTCGACCGAACTCTTGAACGAAGCCCAAATAGGCACGCAACGACTCGAGCAGCGCGTAGAAAACATTTTGCAAAGCAATCGATTGGTTTTTGGGAAGCACTTGAGCAGCGAGGCCTATGATGCGGAAGAAATTCTATCCGAAGCCATTCGACGCAACCGCATCGGCCAATTTCGAAATCGAGAAGTCCTGTTCACACAAGAAGGAAGCCCTCAAGGGTTGCTCGAAGGGGATCCTGATGCTCTCACCCTCGCATGGGGAAACTTGATTGAAAACGCGCTCAAATACAGTCCTGAAGGCGAACCTATCCGCATTCACATGGCATGGAAAAACAACGCCATGCTCTGTCAGATCGATGATGGAGGCTCAGGCATTCCAGCGGCAATGCGCAAACACGTGTTGCAACAATTCAAACGGGTTGAAAGCCAAAGCAATATTGAAGGGACTGGTCTCGGTTTGTACCTAGCCAACCAAATCATTGACATGCACCAGGGCAAACTATCCATTGAAACCAGTCAAAGAGGAGGCTGTCTCGTCACCACTACCATACCATTCAACCCATGAACCCGACCAATTCTTCCCGATGTGCCTTGATCATTCTTGATGGTTGGGGCATTGGAAACAATGACGACTCCAATGCCATCGCGGCAGCCAACACGCCTTTTATGGACCGTTTGCTGCGCAACGCACCCCACGCCACCTTGAGGACAGACAGTGAGCATGTGGGTCTGCCTGAAGGACAGATGGGCAACAGCGAAGTGGGGCACATGAACATTGGAGCGGGACGCATCGTTTACCAGGACTTGTTGCGCATTGATCGCGCTGTAGCCGATGGGTCCTTTGAGCAAGAAGCCTCGTTGCAGCGTGCATTCGAAGCGGCCAGCGCACCGGGTGTCCGCTTGCATCTCATGGGATTGGTTTCCAAGGGAGGGGTTCACGCCCAACAAGCCCACCTCAATGCGCTGTGCAAGGCCGCAAAAAAGGCGGATGTCGGCGATTTTGTCGTGCATGCGTTTACCGATGGCCGTGACACAGCACCCCGAACAGGCCGAGGATACATTGCGGAACTCGAAGAAGTCTTGAAAGAAACTGGCGGACGCATTGCCAGTGTCCACGGGCGCTACTTCAGCATGGATCGCGACAACCGCTGGGAACGAATCAGTCGGTCGTATGCCACCTTAGTTCGAGGAGAAGGAGATGTCTTTGCCACAGCCGATGCAGGCATCGCCTCGCACTATAGCGCAGGCACGACCGATGAATTCATACCGCCATTCGTGATTGGAGAAGCCACTCCGATTGCACCCAACGATGTGGTCATCTGCTTCAATTTTCGGACAGACCGTTGCCGTGAAATCACATCGGCATTGACCCAAAAGCCCTATCCAGACTTTGGCATGTCACCCTTGGCGTTGCACTACGTGACGATGACCAATTACGATGACACATTTACCGGTGTTCACACGATTTACGACAAGCCCAATCTCGAGCATACGCTGGGTGAAACATTGGCGTTGGCAGGCAAATCGCAAATCCGCATTGCCGAAACAGAAAAGTATCCGCATGTTACCTTCTTTTTCAATGGAGGCCGCGAACAGCCCTTCGAAGGGGAATCGCGGATGATGGCGCACAGTCCCAAAGTGGCCACCTACGACCTGCAACCCGAAATGTCCGCGCATGAGATCGTCGCTTCCATCGTTCCCGAATTGGAAGCCGGAAGACCAGACTTCATCTGTCTCAACTTTGCCAACCCAGACATGGTCGGTCACACCGGTGTCTTTGACGCCATTGTCAAAGCAGTTGAAACCACCGATTCCTGTTTAAAACAAATTGTGGAAGCCGGGGCACATCAAGGCTACAACTTCATCATCATCGCGGACCATGGAAATGCGGACTATGCTAGAAACCCAGACGGATCTCCGCACACAGCTCACACGACGAATCCGGTACCCGTTTTGATTTTATCCGACCAAGTGACCGAAGCTCACGACGGAATCCTTGCTGATGTGGCCCCCACGGTTTTGAAACTGATGGGAGTCGCGCAACCGGAGGCGATGACAGGATCGGCGCTTTATTGAAGCACCTTTAACGCCTCTGCTGCGACAAAGATGCTTCCCATCACCACGATGAGGTCCTCGGCTTCTGCCTGGCCGCAGGCCGCAGTTATAGCATTTTCAACGGAAGAGTGAGCAGTTCCCCTGCGATCTACCGCATGCGCTGCCGCCTGTAATGTCGAGGCATCCATAGAACGCGGGATGTCGGCTGCACAAAAGAAATACTCGGCTTCGTGAGGCAGTAACGACCATAATCCGCTCAAATCTTTGTCTGCTACCGTGCCCATTACAATCAACAGGCGGGCACGTTGAATCGTCTTTATCGCCTCCGTAAATCGTTTCAAACCGTCGACATTGTGCGCGCAATCCACCAAAACTCGAGCTCCAGATTCCAACGGAGCCATCCACTCCCAACGCCCTCGATGTCCTGTTGGATGGACCGATGAAGGGCGGACCCAACTCCTCCATCCCGGCTGATCTCCGAGTACTTCCAGTATCCTATTTGCAGTCGCTTCATTTTCAGGCCAAAAAGGACCTGACTCGATGGAAGCTGGATTCGACGGGTTGGCATAGTACACTTCACTTCCTGAACGCAACGCTGCAGCCAAAATGACCGACTGTGCTTCAGGCCGCATGCGTCCCAACACCACCGGAACACCGTCCTTTAAAATTCCCGCCTTCTCCGCAGCGATGCTTCGAATGTCATTCCCTAAAAATTGCTGGTGGTCCCATCCAATATTAGTAACTGCCGTAACCAGAGGCGTTGGAAAAATATTCGTGCTGTCAAGTCTACCTCCCATTCCCGTTTCCAACACCACGATATCCACTTGCGCCTCAACAAACCAGAGCAACGCCAATCCAAAGGTCCATTCAAAAAAGGAGGGCTCATAAGACCAAGTGGGCAATTCTTCTCGGAAACTATTTACACGCTCGGCGACCCAGGACTCTGGAGGCATTTCACCGCACACTTGCATCCGTTCTCTAAAATCATCGAGGTGTGGTGACGTAAAAAGTCCCACGCGAAAGCCCGTTTCCGTTAAGGCATTGGAAACCGCCGTACAGACCGACCCTTTGCCATTGGTGCCAGCGACATGGATGACGCCTTCCAAATGTAAATCAGGACGTCCCATCTTCTCCAAAACATATTTGGTTCCATCCAAATTAGCTTTGTAAGCCGCCGGGCCTTGTCGCTGAAACATAGGCAGCTGCTGGAACAGCCAATCCGTTGCTTCCAAATACGTCATTCGAGCTCGAAGCGAATATTCAAATATCCCCTGCGCACTGGCTTGGCTTGGTCTGCCGTGAACTTGGCTGTTTTCGCCGCACGAATTGCCAATTCAACGTGATGCGACTCTGCGAAGGATGAATTTAAACGATCAAAAGTTGCTGAGGTCACAGTACCCGATTTATCGACGATAATATTCACCCGAATCACCCCTTCTTGCTGGGGTTTTTCATCCAACATGGGCTTCCCTATTCGTCTTCCTCCCTCCAGTGCCCAGTCGCCATTGTCACCACTCACCAATCCCTTTCCGTCAATCTTTCCGGTTTCATTGCCTTCATTACCCGCACCCTGCTCACTTGCCCCTTGCGAACCTCCACCGCCTGAGGTGGTCAATGAACTGAATGCATTCGAAAGTGCCGATGACACTGTACGCTCAGGCTCAGGCTCAACGGGCTCAGGTTTCTCTTCAACCGGCTTAGGTTCCGTTGGAACAGCCATTTCAGACGCTGATTGGGTTGCGATGGGATCGACTGCGGGAGACTCCTCCGAAACAGACTGGGATTCTGCGGATTGGACAGCCTCCTGAATGGTTTCTGACGAAACCTCCGATTCCACATCCCCGGAAGCTTCCTCCGCGTCGCCAAGATCGGCAAACCCGACGGCCACATATTGTTCACCTGGAGGGGGATTCGAAATGGTAAACGCCGTGATGAAAAAACAGCCTATAACACCCACGATAAATAACAGCGCTGTCACCCCAGCAGCTTTCCGCTGGTTTTTCTTTTCCACCGCCTGGCGGCGTAATTCCATGGGAGCGCTCATCCGCTTACTTCTTGGGAGTTGCGCCCAACATTATTTTCCATTCGTTGGCTTTCGCCATGCCAATGACCTCGACCGTTTGCCCTGTTGGCACAGCCGCATCAACCTGCAAATAGATCACGGGGTCGGCTGTATCAGCCATGCGAATGCGAATGAGCGATTCCAAATCATCCGAGTCGACTTGACCTCCATTGAGATAATACGTCCCATCTGGCTTGATACTCACTGTCATTTTGGACGTCACCGAATTGGTCCCCTTGGCTTGAGGCAATTCCACATTGACACCGTTGCTTACGAGCGTTGACAAAATGATGAAGAAAATCAACAGCAAGAAAACCAAGTCCGTCATAGAGGACATGTTTCCCGTCACACTGATTTTATTGCGTTGACCCAAATTCATGAGGCAGGCTCTTCGAGGATGTCGATAAACTCAATGCTCGTGGCCTCCATTTGGTGAACCACTTTGGAGACTTTGCTCACGAGGTGGTTGTATGCCATGAAAGCAATGATCCCAACAATCAAACCGACGATCGTCGTGATCATGGCTTGTTTCGTGCCGCTTGATATATCCTCAACCCGGACTGTTCCCGCTTGCTCCATGTCCAAAAAGACATTGACCATTCCAATCACCGTCCCCAAGAACCCCACCATGGGTGCAGCGCCGGAAACGGTCGCCAACGAACTGAGGTTTTTTTCCAAATTGTAGATCTCGAGTTTCCCGATGTTCTCAATGGAAACACTGATGTCCTTCAAATCTTTTCCAATGCGACTGATCCCCTTGTCCAGCATCCGAGCCATCGGCGTATCCGATTGTTGACACAAATTTCGTGCGCTTTCAAAGCTACCCTGACCAATGTAATCACGCAGTTTATCCATGAAATCAGGGATGACGCGCTCTGCCTTACGAATGGCCAAACTTCTTTCAAAAAAAACATAGATGGCCATGATTGACATGAGCGCCAATGGTGTCATGATGTACCATCCACCTTCCATCAATAAGTCCAAAAGGCTCACATCCACTTGTTGAATGACATCAGCAGTCACTTCGGAGGCTGCGCTTTCGGTGGTTCCTGCACCAGTTGTTAAGGTTTGAAGAAGAATGGATGTCCACATGGGTAAATTGCTAGAAGGTAACCGTTGTATTGAACGGGAAAGTTCTTGCAATTATTGGACAGTCAGTTGCGACCCAAGGACAATTTTCGACGGCTCAACGTTCGTAAACCTACAATAATCCTAGCCGCTAGGAAGCTCAACGATACATCAACCAGAAGACCAAAGCTCCTGATAAATATCCCACGATGGCAAGCAAACTGATTTTACGCACGTACCACATAAAGTCAATCTTTTCCAGCCCCATAACCGCCACTCCAGAAGCAGATCCAATGATCAACGCCGACCCTCCAGTACCCGCACAGTAAGCCAAGAACTGCCAGAATATGCCGTCTTTAACGAAGTGACTCTCCCAACTTCCGGCAACCACTTCAGCTGTTGCAGGCGTGATGTCGTACATGCCCATTGAAGCGGCTACAAGTGGAACATTATCCACGATAGCCGACAAAAACCCGATGGTCACATTGATGGCATACACATTCCCCAAGCTATCACGAAGCCACGAGGCCGCAGCCAGCAAATGCCCAATTTCCTGCAAGGCTGCTACCGCTAGTAGTATACCCAAAAAGAACAGGACCGATGCAGAGTCAATCTTCCTCAAAACACCTATAACTGACAGGTGATCTCGCTGTTCGTGATTCTTAGAGCGGTGGATGATTTCCGTCACGACCCACATCATACCGAGGGAAAGCATCATGCCCATAAACGGAGGTAGATGCGTCACCGTTTTGAAGACGGGCACGAACAGCAGTCCGGCAACACCTAGGATAAACACCAAGTTGCGCTCGCCTTGAGAAGTCGGGTCTACTCGGTCTTTACTGTCCAAATTGGGCCGATCAACCTCGCCCTTCATCGTAAAAGAAAGAATGGTCAAAGGAGCCACCAAGCATGCCATTGACGGGAGAAATAAATGTGAAATGATCACACCCGACGACAGTTGATTGCCAATCCAAAGCATGGTCGTCGTGATGTCACCAATGGGCGACCAAGCACCACCAGCGTTGGCAGAAATGATAACAATCCCTGCATACAGCCAGCGAGTTTCTTTGTCGGCGATGAGCTTTCTCAAAAGAGAAACCATGACAATCGACGTGGTTAGATTATCCAAAACAGCCGAGAAAAAGAAGGTCAGCAGCGCCAAAATCCACATCAAAATGACCTTGTTATTGGTTTTGATCCGGTCGGTAATGACCGAGAAACCCTCATGGGCATCGACCAATTCGACGATGGTCATAGCCCCCAAGAGGAAGAATAAAATCGACGAGATATCCTCCATGTGATGAAGGAGACGGTGCTCAAAAAAGGTATGCAAAGCCAAATTCGAATCCCCAAGAAAACTCAACTTAAACGTAGCGAAATCCTCGGCTAAGTGCGCCGGAATTTCATGAATTCCCGTGACGAACAAACCCCAACAAATGGTCCCGGTCAACAGAGCACTGGCCGCTTTGTCCACCTTGAAATTGTGTTCAAGCGCAATAAATACGTAGCCCAACACGAAAACAACTAGAATCAAATATTCCATAAACTCAGTTCATTTGACGCTCAATTTGCAGAGCAAATTGAGCAAGCACACCCGTTATAAGGGAAGTTTTAACTCAAACATTGTTCATCAGCCGTGCCAAAGCAATCTCAAATGCCGTCGCTGAAAGCATCGTCGTTGATGGATTCATGGCATGCGTCGCCCGCAAAGCGGATAAAATGGTGGCCGAAGTATCCTCAAAGATGCCTTCATCGGACATGTCTACTTGGGCGTCGCTCATCAAGTAAGCGAAGACCCGGGCCATGCCGCAATTCGCAATAAAATCAGGAATCACAGCAACAGTGACGTCTGCTTTCTCAGCAATGGCACCATAGAAAATCTCATCATCTGCAAACGGAACGTTCGCACCGCTTGAGATCACACTCAAGCCAGCCAACACCATCCTATTCACCTGATCTTCCTGAACCAAACGTGATGCCGCACAAGGCAAAAAGACATCACATGGAACATCCCAAATGCGCGCATTCACCTCATCAAAAGACAAGAGATTATCGGCCTTCAAGCTATTTCCATCCTTCTTTTCGAACAATTCGGTCACCTCTTCCTTCGAGAATCCCTCTTCTTTGATCAATCCTCCAGCCCTGTCGATCACACCAACCAGCACGGCTCCTTCTTGGGCGAGGTAATACGCTGCAGCAGCGCCTACATTTCCCCATCCTTGAACCACGACACGCTTTCCTTTGACATCACCACCGTATACGCTAAAAAAGTGACGAACCGATTCGCTCACTCCATATCCGGTAATCAAATCAGCAACTCGAAACTTTCGAGCGACGGATGGCGTGTAATTTGAATTCTCGACAACTTGGGAAACGCCTTGACGCAAGTGGCCAATGCGCTTTACTTTCTCTGCTGTCTTGGTATTGAAGTGGCCATTGAACACCCCTTCTTGTGGATGCCAGATGCCACAATCTTCAGTGATCGGTATAACCTCGTGGATTTCGTCCACATTCATATCCCCTCCGGTGCCATAATAGTGTCGTAGCAAAGGTGTTACCGCATGATACCACCTACGCAAAACCCCTTCCTTTCGCGGGTCATTCGGATCGAACGCAATGCCCGATTTAGCGCCTCCTATTTGAGGGCCGCTCACCGTGAATTTGATTTCCATGGTCTTCGCTAAGCTGACGACTTCCCGACGATCCAATCGCGGGTGCATTCGTGTTCCACCACCGGCAGCTCCGCCTCTCAACGAATTGATCACAACCCACCCCTTGGCGTCCGTTTCGGCGTCATTCCACTCGAAAACAATTTCGGGTTCTCGCTGGGCGTAAGCCTTGAGCATCTCTTTCATGATCATTGTATGATGGATTTTTCGGCGAGGACAAAGATAAGCTGTTCACCGGCGAAGAAAACGCGGCGTGCCCCAAAGTGCTCCTCCAGAACTGGCTTGTCGAGATCCAGTGACTGAGGGCAGTGCATTCGGCTCTCCCAAAACACGGAGCAAACCCAAAAATGCAAAGGCGTGAGCTTCCTTGCCTTCCACTTGTATTTCCTGCGGAATAACTACATCCAAGGGCAATCCGCGGATGGCGCTACTGTTCGACTTCAAGGCATCAATCAACGCTGCATTATAGGCTCCGCCCCCTGTCACCAAAGTGTGTTTTCCCTCTGCGGCCAGGCGAACAACCGATGCAATGTAGGCGACCGCTGTCGCCATGAGGTCTTCAACAGCAGCATCCGGCTCCAAATCAAGCAAAGGCAATACCTCGTCCTCTATCCATTCCCTTCCCAAGCTTTTGGGGAGGGGCATCGCATGAAACGCCAGTCCTAGAAAGCGTTCAAACAACGCTGGAAGCACGCGACCCTTTGCTGCGATGTGGCCCTCTTCATCGAAAACGTGTCCAACACGAGCAGCCAAATGATTCAAAAGCAGATTGCATGGGCCAATGTCCCACGCCACCCGATTTCCTGTCTCCTCATCCACACAACTGAAGTTTGCAATCCCTCCCAGATTCAAACACCCCTCAAAGGCTGCGTAGAGGTGTTCTTCAACAACGGGGACCAGTGGTGCCCCTTGCCCATGGTACGCCACATCCAAAGACCGTAAATCGCAAACGACGGGCACACCGTTCAAGGCCGCATGCAAATGTGCTCCTGAACCCAATTGTCCTGTCCATCCTTCATTCGGGCGGTGAAAAACCGTTTGCCCAGGAAAAACCACCAAGTCCACTTCTGAAATCCAACCCGTTTCATGGATCTGATTCGCACACCACTGGGTCCATTCTATGCTTGTAACGAACCAATCTTCTGCAGATGCCGCAGGCAATTCCTTTAACCGATTACGCCAAGACTCCGGAAAAGGAATGCTCACAAAGCACTCCAAGATTCCGGACCAACCACCTTGTTTTCCAGATCTTTGGAAAACCGAAACTCCAATGTCCAAACCATCCAATGAGGTGCCACTCATCAACCCCATAACATGGAAAGTAGCTGGTTCCGCGTTTGAAGAAACACGCGAAAGACGAGAGGAGGATTTCAACGGAGGAGACATGTGTATCTTTGCGAGACGAAAGATGGAGTAATTTCTCCAATTCTGATTGGATATCCGAAAGCAAGCCAGGAAATGAACCTAGATCTCAAGGAAGAACACATTGCTGTGCGTGACGCAGCCCGTGACTTTGCACAAAATGTACTGAAGCCCACCATCATTGCACGCGACAACGCGCAACAATTTGCGACAGAAGAAATTCGGCAGTTGGGTGAGTTGGGGTTCATGGGGATGATGGTCGATGAACAATACGGCGGGAGCGGAATGGATACCGTCAGCTATGTGCTGGCAATGGAAGAACTCAGCAAAGTTGATGCATCTGTTTCTGTTTGCATGAGTGTCAACAATTCCTTGGTCTGTTATGGGTTACAGGAATACGGCAGCGACTTTCAAAAGAAAAAATACCTTCACCCTTTGGCCTCGGGTCAAAAAATTGGAGCCTTCTGCCTGTCAGAGCCAGAAGCCGGTTCCGATGCGACATCTCAGTCCACGACAGCTGTCGATTGCGGCGATCATTACGTGATCAACGGAACGAAGAATTGGATCACCAACGGCAACAGTGCCTCTACATATTTGGTCATTGCCCAAACAGATCCGGAAAAAGGACACCACGGGATTAACGCGCTCATCGTGGAGCGCGACATGCCTGGATTCATTGTGGGCGCTAAAGAAGATAAGCTGGGCATCCGGGGTTCGGACACCCATACGTTGATGTTTCAAGATGTCAAAGTGCCCAAAGAAAACCGAATCGGCGAAGATGGTTTTGGATTCAAATTCGCCATGAAAACACTGGCCGGAGGACGAATTGGCATTGCTGCACAGGCTCTTGGTATTGCTTCGGGAGCGTTAGAGTTGTCTCTGGCATACTCGAAGGAGCGCACGACTTTCGGCAAGCCCATTCACCAACATCAGGCCATCGCATTCAAGTTAGCGGACATGGCGACCCAAGTGGAAGCCGCTCGCCTCATGGTTCTCAAAGCGGCAGCTCTCAAAGATGCCGGTGAAGATTATGATCTCGCCTCAAGCATGGCAAAGTTGTACGCTTCAGACATCGCCATGCGGCATGCCATTGAAGCCGTTCAAATTCATGGCGGATATGGGTTCGTCAAAGAATACCACGTGGAGCGTTTGATGCGGGATGCGAAAATCACCCAGATTTACGAAGGCACCTCCGAAGTTCAGAAAATTGTGATCAGCCGCTCAATCCTCAAGGACTGATACGCTCGTTGCGGGCATTCCAGACTTCCTCGCCGTCGACCGTCTGCACAACCACTTCTTCAATCCCGTCCGAGTCTCGGTCTTCCATCGAAACGGATATCCCACGTGTCATGCGGCTCATGCCCACTGCCTCGTTCGTCCCAAATGTTCGTTCTTGAATCCAGCCTTGTTCGTCCGAATAAAGCACCGTCGAAGAAGCGATGGATTGGGACAGTCGGAAGCAAGGAACCTGTTCTGAAGGAACGGACACGGGCGTGTCAAAGCGATCCGCCCCTGATCGCTTGAGCAAGCGGATGCTTCCATCATCTTGACCCGCATACAGGTAATCACGGTTGCCCACACGCAAGTGATGTATTTGAACGATTACACGCCCAGCCTGCGGCTTAAAGTCCCATCCTGGCGTGCGGGCTCCTTCTTCCCGATAGTTCAATAAATCACCATCTCCCGATCCAATCAAGATTCGATACTTTCTGTTGCGGTCATAATCGACCACGGCCGCCGAAGAAACCCCACTTGAAGGCACAATCGGATAGCCTCGGACTTCTCTTCCCAGCACATCGACAACATGAAATGCAACTTCATTGGCCAGTGCAACTTGGAACTTCCCATTGCGGTAAACATCCACTTCCCAAACGCGCGGCCTTTGGTCTCCGTCCAACTCCAATTGCCAAACCGCTATATTGTCGTGTGTCGCTTTCACAAAAGGGGAGTCCCAAACAATCGCCATGTCCTTCTTCAACCGGTGATTCCGAACATACCCAAGGGGTTCAGTCAGTTCGTTTTGATCGGCTTCAAGGACTTCAGAAATTTGAACATACGATGCCTCACGATGCGCTTGATCCCCTTTCACAATCCACGCCACGCGCTGGTTGGCTTTCACCTGACCCAGTCGGGTTTGATCCGAAGTCCACTCTACAGCGTCCCAAAGCAGTGTCGTTGGCTTAGCGTCATGGAGCATCCGATCAAATGCAGTCCATGACCCGGGTTTTCGATTGCCTTCCCATCGGTACAAACCATCGCGGTGGACTTCTCCCACTCCATTTGAATCGTATCCTGTGCTATCAGACCAACCCCAAATTTCCAACACTTCCCCAGACTGCCATTTCCAGCTTGACCACGTTCCATTCCAAACAGAAAGCAATGACGAATCAGGAAGACCTCCATGCGGAGTTCCCCAACGGGCCATTTGACATGCTACCAAATCCTGCTTGCCTGACTTCATGCTTTGCCATGCGGACAACCATTCACTAGCCAATGGCGAAGCGCTTATTTCAGTTGATGCGGACAACCACGTTGTTTCTGTCATAACGGCATCGCTAGACGCTCCCCGAAATCGAGAATGATACATACCCTCTGGCCGACGCTCCAGTCGAATCGCCCCATCCGCTCGTGGATGCCATTTCGAGACCATTTCTTCTGGATTCTCCTCCCACTCCTCTAATGCTGCCGGGAATCCTAACAACCAACCGCCACGCCATGACTGTGCTGACCACCCGTCAGGAAGGGTCATTGGAAGGGCATACGCATGGCACACATTCAAATCCGACCGCTCGTTCACTTGAAATAAGGTGACGATCTCATCTTGCAAAGAATCTGCAAAAACCAACCCGTCAGGCAACAACGAAGTTTGCTCCCACACGTCATATTTATCGGACGCAAAATTCGTTGGGTCCGCCAGCTCGGAAGAATTCCGTTGGATTGAAATCAACGATAACGCGCTGCCACATGCCAACGCTAACGTCAAAATCACGGCCCATATGTGTGAAGATCGCATGGAGGACAAGTTCAGGATATCTGGCTCCAATCTGGCCTTCCCAATTGAACACGTTTCAACGTTGCATTGAGGATAGCATACTTGGGGTCTGATAAATTGGGATCCTCCTCTAGAATTCGTGAAGCGATGTAACGTGCCGTGGTCAGTAGCTCTCGATCACGCAACAAATCGGCCATTTTTAAATCGGGAACGCCCGATTGCTGTGTCCCCATTAAATCTCCAGGGCCACGCAAGGACATGTCCACTTCTGCGATTTCAAAGCCGTCGTTGGTCCGGCACATGGTTTCCATGCGCAGAGCTGCATCCTTGGACAACTCGTCTGAGGTCATTAAAATGCAATAACTCTGGTCTCCTCCGCGGCCCACTCGTCCTCGTAGCTGATGCAATTGAGCCAACCCAAATCGTTCAGCACTCTCAATGACCATGACGGAAGCATTGGGAACGTTCACTCCGACTTCAATCACCGTTGTCGCAACCAAAATCTGACTAATCCCTTTGATAAACCGCTCCATCTCAATGTCCTTGTCCTGGGACTTCATCCGACCGTGGACGATGCCCAAGCGGTATTCGGGAAGCGGGAATCGTCTGGAAATACTTTCATACCCATCCATCAGGTCCTTGTAGTCCAAGGTAGAACTCTCTTCAATCAAAGGGTATACCACATATACTTGGCGGCCTTTTTTAACCTCTTCTTCCATGAATTGAAAGACCGGCAATCTCGCTGCATCCGACCGATGGACCGTTTTGATGAGTTTCCTTCCGGGAGGCATTTCGTCGATAACACTCACATCCAAATCTCCGTATGCCGTCATGGCCAAGGTCCTTGGAATCGGCGTTGCGGTCATGACAAGCACGTGAGGTGGCGGATCGGCCTTGGCCCACAACTTACTCCGCTGGGCAACCCCAAAACGGTGTTGCTCATCAATAATCGCAAGCCCCAAACTTTTGAAGATCACTTTAGGTTCGATGAGTGCATGGGTTCCAATAAGAATGTTCACTTCACCAGATTGCAACCCTTCTAAAATTGGTTTCCTGTCGGACTTTTTCACAGACCCCGTCAGCAACTCAATGCGAATGGGCAACCCTTCCAATGCTTCTTTGAATGAAACCAAATGCTGATTCGCCAGTATCTCCGTTGGAGCCATCACACAGGCCTGGTAACCGTTGTCCAAGGCCAAAAGCGCAGTTAACAATGCCACCATCGTCTTCCCACTTCCTACATCACCCTGAAGCAAGCGATTCATGTGCCACCCCGTATTGACATCGATCCGAATCTCCCGCATCACCCGTTTTTGTGCTCCTGTCAATTCAAACGTCAAATGGTTAGCGTAGAATGTATTGAACAATGAACCGACGTCGGAAAACCGAACCCCAGGAAGCTCTTGTGTTTGCTCCTTCTTTCGTTGTAAAAGCGAAAGCTGCAGAAACAGCAATTCCTCAAACTTCAGACGGTTCCTTGCAGCACTCGCTTCTTCGGGTGATTTCGGTGCGTGAACCTTGCAAAAAGCAGCTTCACGGCCCGGCATCTTGAGCTCATTCAACAATTCTTGAGGGAGGACCTCTGCAACCGTGAATTCAGGATGTCCGATCCAGCTTCGAATCAACCGTGCGATTCCCGCTGAAGACATGCCACGATTGGTCAATTTTTCGGTTGTGCGATACACTGGCTGCAATCCCAATCCCTGGCGGCGTTCAAAAGCAGACTCCAGCTCCACCTCAGGATGCGAAATATTCCATTTCCCTTGATACGCTGTTGGCTTCCCAAAAACCACCACTTTTTGCTGCACTGGAATCTGCGATGCAATCCATTTAGCTCCTTTGAACCACACCAATTCCAACGATCCGCTTTCGTCCTGAAAGCGTGCCACTAAACGTGATCCGCGTTTGGAACCCACCTGCTGAATGCCTGTTATGACTCCTTTAAACTGCAGCGATGCAACGTCCGAAACGATTTCAGAGACTTTCGCAAACTTCGATCGATCCTCGTAGCGAAAAGGGAGATATTCCAGTAAATCACCTGCAGCATGAATACCCAACTCCACGCGCAACCATTCGGCGCGCTTGGGGCCCACTCCTTTGACATATTCAATGGGGGTTTCGAGGGTCAGTACCTGCATGATCTGATGAACAAATGAACCGACAACAAGGTCGGTTGGCTCAGGGTGAAAAACAACAAAGCCCTCCGAAGAGGGCTTTGAAATATCTTAGCGCTGCACGAAAGCTTAATAACCGTTGGCTAACATCCGTACAGGATTCTCTAAAAATGCTTTGAAGTCTTGTAAGAAAGAAGCCCCTGAAGCTCCATCCACAACGCGGTGGTCGCAACTGAGCGTGACTTTCATGACATGGCCTGGAACAACCGCCCCATCTCGTACAACGGGCACAGCGTTGATTCCACCAATGGCTAAAATGCACGCATCAGGAGCGTTGATGATTGCCGTAAACTCATCAATACCAAACATGCCCAAATTCGAAATGGTAAAGGTGTTCCCTTCCCAGTCACTTGGCTGTAGTTTTTTATCCTTGGCCTTGCCGGCAAAATCACGGACTTCTGCCCCAATTTGAGACAAGCGTTTTCCGTCTGCATGGCGCACAACGGGTACGAGCAATCCGTCCTCTACAGCAACAGCCACACCGATATGAACATGCTCGTTGTATCGAATGCGATCTTCCAACCAGCTGCTATTCACAGCGGGGTGTTTTTTCAAAGCAAGTGCAGCCGCTTTCACGACCATGTCATTGAAACTAATTTTGACCTCTCCGGCGTCATTGATTGACTTACGAGCATCCATGGCTGTATCCATTTCGATACTCACCGTCAGATAAAAGTGAGGCGCCGAAAACTTGCTCTCCGCCAAACGGCGCGCAATGGTTTTCCGCATTTGACTGACTCCTACCTCTGTGAATCGTTCAACCCCTGGCGCGGCTGAATTCGATCCATTAAAGGCTTCTACATCGCGCTTTACAATCCGACCAGAATCCCCTGAACCGGGGATTTGCGAGACATTAATGCCGCGTTCTTCCGCCAACTTCCGAGCCAATGGCGACGCTTTTAAACGACCCGTATTGGCAGAAACTGGAGCTGGAGCTGCCACAGGGGTTACGCTAGCGGCAACAGAAGCCACTGGTGCGGGTGCAGGATTTGGCGCCGGTGCCGGTGCCGGTGCCGGTGCCGGTGCCGACTTTTCTTCAGCGACTGGAGCTGCCTCAAGGGCAGACTCGAGCAACGCAGAGATGTCTTCTCCTTTCTCACCCAAAATGCACAGCAAGCTGTCCACTGGAGCCGCTCCACCCTGTTCTACTCCGATGTGCAATAACACACCATCGAAGAAGGACTCGAATTCCATGGTTGCTTTATCGGTCTCAATCTCGGCGAGAAGCTCCCCGTTTTCGACCTCATCTCCTACTTTTTTCAGCCATGAAGCGACGACCCCCTCGGTCATCGTGTCGCTCAATTTCGGCATGCGTATAATCTCAGCCATGGTTCCGAATGATTCGTTGTGATTCGCTGGTCAATCTTTTACGAAAGGATAATCCTCCGTCTTGTAAACGTCCTCGTACAATTCTCGCGCATCAGGATAAGGACTCTCCTCTGCGAAAACGATGGCCTCTTCCACTTGAGCTTTCACCTCCTTCTCCACTTGTTTCAGTTCCTCTTCTGAGTTCCATCCCCGCTCGAGGATGGTGTTGCGCACATGAAGAATGGGGTCCTTGTCCTGGTATTCATACAACTCATCCTTCGTTCGATACTTCTGTGGATCAGACATCGAGTGCCCCTTGTATCGATAGGTTTGGATATCCAACAGCGTTGGGCCCTCGCCTGCTCGACCTCGGTCTGCAGCTCGCTTTACGGCGGCACAAACGAGTTCTGGGCTCATCCCATCCACTGTTTCCGCTGGCATGCGGTAACTCGCGCCGAGCATCTCCAATTCCGTCACGTTTGTCGTGCGCTCAACAGAGGTGCCCATGGCATATTTGTTGTTCTCTACGATAAAGATGACGGGGAGCTTCCAAAGCATCGCCATGTTAAACGTCTCGTGCAAAATTCCCTGTCGAGCAGCACCGTCTCCAAAAAAGCACATGGTAACGTGGTCTTCGTTGCGGTATTTGTCCGCAAAAGCAATGCCTGCTCCGAGTCCAATCTGACCTCCTACAATGCCATGTCCTCCGAAAAGATTGCGCTCTTTATCGAACATATGCATGGACCCTCCTTTCCCTTTGCTCGTTCCGGTTTTCCTCCCGTATAGCTCAGCCATCACAAACTTGGGGTCCGTTCCAAGAGACAATGGATGCGCATGATCGCGATAAGCTGTGACCATACGATCGCTTGGACGAACAGCTTCTGAGATTCCTGCTAGGATAGCCTCTTGTCCAATGTACAAATGGCAAAAACCGCCAAATTTTTGTTGGATATACAGCTGTCCGCAACGTTCCTCAAACTTTCGCATGAGATACATATCGCGAAACCAGCGCTGATACACCTCTTTATTGTGCTCAACAGCACCGCCTTTTGATGCAACTTCTCCGTCCTTCTTCTTTGTGGAATTCTTGGGAGAAACCGCCTTGCTTGGTCGCTTTGCTTGCGTTGTAATCGCCATGACTATTCAATTCTGTAACAACAAATATAACGGGCGATTTAGATGAATCATCCGAATAGAATAGCAAACCGCAAGAAACATTGCGACTCGTGTACATTGGACACCATATCTTCGCGCCTTCTAAACCTCGAATTCGCCCGCAAACGTGCATGAACATTCACTTTGTTAAACCATTCAAGCAGAATGTCGTCTTCAAATAGGAATGGTTAACTTTAGCCTCTTGAACCTGCCTGAATCTCTTTCTCAATTAAAACCCATTGGCTTAGAAGCAATGGAGGGTGCGGAGCTTATGAACCGACTGGATCAAAAGTTTCTCGTGCTTTCGGACTGGATTCCAGAATTGGTGCAGCAGTGCAGCGACCATTATTCCATCTTAGAGGTCAATGGAGAGCGGATTACACAATACGAGAATCAATTTATAGAAACTCCAACGCGTGACTCGTTTGAGAATCATGTGCGCGGCAGAAAAAATCGATTCAAAGCGCGCATTCGTCGCTACGGATCGAATGGAATCTCATTTCTCGAAGTCAAGCATAAGACGGTTCATGGCAGAACGTTGAAAGACCGCATTCTCCGTTCAAAGGAAAAACCCTGGAATTCCCCCCTTAACGGCGAAGAGCGAAGCTTCTTGAATGCGCTTTACCCATATGAACAGGGAGAACTGACTTCCACGAAATGTTCTTTCAATCGCTGCACTCTCGTGTCTATTAAGCGTCAAGAACGCGTCACCATCGATTCGAACATTGAGTTCCATTCCGATGAAACGAGTCAGGCCCTTCGAGGATTGGCCATATTAGAAGTCAAACAAATCCGCATCGACCGACTGTCTCCCATTCACAAAGCTCTAAAAAGCTTTACAGGATACCCACCGCCTTTAGGCAGATCGACAAGTCTATCCAAGTATGTCATTGGTATGCTACTTTTAAATCCCGAGTTGCCCACACGATCATATCGTTCCGTTTTACGAAGTATCCGAGGGCTAATTGATTATAAATCCACGAGATGAACGAAATGCTCTCTTCTTTTTTGATTGCCTTTGCAGGCAACTTACTTTCTAGCCTTGTGCTCATATTGGGTGTTTACCACCAAGTCTCCAAGCGTCGAGATTACGTCTTTACATTCATTTTGGTGAGCACTGCGATCTTCTTGCTCTGCAATTTGCTCATGGGAGTCGAAATAGACATGGCTTTTGCTCTGGGCTTGTTTGCCATCTTTGGAATCATTCGCTATCGAACAGATTCCATTCCTATTCGAGAGATGACCTATCTCTTTATTGTCATTGCTTTGGCCGTTCTCAATGCTTTAGCGCCCGGATCCACATCATTCCTATTGATTGTCGCCGCGAATGTCTTGGTGTGGATTTTAACGCTCGTTTTAGACCGCATTTGGTCCATCCGCCATGTTGCTACCAAGGTCGTTGTTTACGATCGCGTAGACCTGCTACATGAGGGGAAACGCGCTGAATTAATCCGCGATCTCGAGACACGAACAGGCGTTGAAATCGTGCGCATTGAGATTGGGAAAGTGGATCTCTTGCGGGATACAGCGGTCATCAAAGTCCACTTCGACGGGGACAAGCAGCCCGGCCATTTTGAAGGTGGAGCGAGTGAAGGATAAGAAGGGCTACAACCTCAATCCTTAAGACTCAATCTTCTGAATCAAGACTACGGCGTGCGCGCTCACGCCTTCTTCAGTCCCAACAAAACCGAGCTTTTCGGTTGTCGTAGCCTTGATGCTGACTTGGTGCATTTCGACCCCTAATAAACCCGAAATGCACTGCCTCATCTCCTTGATGTGAGGAGACACTTTTGGAAGTTGCAAACACAACGTGCAATCCAAATTCCCCAGCTCCCATCCCCGATCTGTAATCAAATCATAGGTTCTTTGAAGCAGCTTCTTAGAGTCGATGCCTTTGTATGCCGGGTCTGTGTCTGGAAAGTGATAGCCTATGTCTCGTAAGGCGAGTGCGCCCAACAAGGCATCACATATTACATGCAATACCACGTCCGCATCACTATGGCCATGCGCCCCTTTCGTATGTGGAACTTGGATTCCTCCCAACCAGAAGGGGTGGCCTTCTTTTAGCTCGTGTACGTCATATCCGTAACCGATTCGAAATGCCATGATCCTGCGCTGCTTGACTTAATCCTCCGAATCTCCGCTGGAATTAACCAGGTCAGAGAACTGCAAACGCAGCGTGAATCGCAGCGTGTTGGCAAGCGGATTTTGCTGACGTGTTGAAATGAGGTAACTCAAGTCAACTGTAAACACCGTGTACTTGATCCCAGCACCCAATGTGATGAATTGACGTGCACCTTTAGAATAGTGCTCATTGAAGAAGCCTGTTCGAAATGCAAAAACATCGTTGTAGAGATACTCAATTCCTCCGCCGATGTTCCATTCTCTGATCTCTTCCCTCAAAATACTTCCTTCCTCTACCGTATACGTACCGTCTTGATTGAAATTTACAATGCCAGGCGCATCGTAAAAGCTTTGCATCATGGCAGTTGCAACCCCAACGTTCGGATCATATCCACTCACAATGTTCACCCCGCTTTCTTGATCATAAATCGGACTGGTAGGAACCAACAGTTTGTTGGCATCCGCTGTAAAGGTCAAGCTGTTGTATTCATCCAACTTCATTGTCAACGCTGAGCCAAGCTTCAAGTTTGTGGGAATGAAGTCCCGATCCGCTGATTCGGAATAGCTCATCTTGGCGCCTATGTTCGAAATATTCACACCCCAATTGAACGCCGCATCACGGCCTGCAAATTTGGTTCGAGGATTGGAATAAAATGCACTGATATCAACGGCAACCGAACGTCCTGGTTTGGAGTTCGCACCCAAAACATTCGTTCCTCCTGTCAAATTCGAATTGATGAATCTTCCCGCAATTCCTCCGCTGAATTTATCACTCAGTTTCTGACTGTATCCTACATCCAAGCTAAACTCAGCAGGCTGAAAGTCCCGAATGGTCGTTCCTGTCTCATCTGTAAAGGTGATGTTACCCAAGCTAAAGTAGCGAAGAGCAGCACCCCACGCTTGTCGCTTGTTCAAGCGCTTGACACCCGAGAGGTAGGCCAAATTCATGTCGTCCACAAGAGCACGTAACCAAGGCGCATAACTCAAGCTGAATTCCACCTCATTCTCACTGAAAGCCATCTTTGCTGGATTCCAATGCAGGCTATTTGCGTCCGGCGATAGCGCTACACCCGCATCTCCTAAGGCCCCAGAACGCGAATCCGGCCCAATCATTAGGAACGGGACAGCCGTTGTGATGGTATTGAGCTGCACTTGTTGAGACACCTCTCCGGGGGTCAATTGAGCTTGAAGGCCCGAAAAACTTAAGGAAAGCAGAACAGCGACTACAGCTGCGCGGCGTGGAAAAGACAAAGTGTTGTTCAATCGCATGGCGACGTGAAAGGTAAAGCGCAAAATTAAAAAATCCATTATGGTCGCAGAACGATGATTTGGTCGGCATATTGCACGATCCCCCCGGTTTCTGTATTGAGGGTCAAACGGAAAACATAGACCCCTGCAGGCACGGCTTTGCCATCAGATCCTCCGGCAGAATTCCAACGCAACGACTCGGTGCGAAATCCTTCTTGCTCCCAAGGCTGTTCCGATCGATAAACCAATTGTCCCGAGTTCGAGAAGACCTCCAAGGTCGCAACACCCGACTGGCAGGCTTGATTGTGTTCAAGAGAAAACTGAAAGACGTCTGTTGAGGGGTTCGGATAAGCCACAACCTGGCCAAGCGCCGATTCAAAGTCGTCGTATACCTCGAATTCAATCTCCGCTTTGCCTTTGTTATTTTGAACATCCCACACCACCAACTCCAATTGATGGGGCCCTGATTCTAAATCTTCAAACGGATAGCGCACGGTTCCGCGGATGTACGTATTCAAATCGGCCGTGTAGAATCCGTTCAAAACGACACTTTCGCTTGACTCCCCATCAAGCGTGGCCTTGATATCATGACCAATTCCGACACCTGCCGCATTGATTCCTCCCTCGTCAAAAACCCGTGCCAAGAGCATGGGATGGCTATGGGTGATGCCCCCCGTGCGAAACAGCGTATCGTTCAGGAAAAGCGAAACAGTCGGGGGAGTTTCATCAAGGGTGAATTCATCATTGACGCCCCCAATAACAAAAGCTTGAGAAGCTCCGTGTGCATCCGTACTATCAGAAACAGCATAGCAACTAATTCGGCCTTCAGCAAAAGAAAAATCGATGTCCCTTGGTACGACAAATTCGAAAGCAAAGACGCCGGCCTCAACGCTAGCTACCCCTTGGTGTAGTACGTTTCGGAATACTTCAAAAACATGCGGATTGGGGCCATTGTCATTGTTAAGCGAGGTGATTTGAGACGGTTTGTCAAAAACCTTAACGTAAACCAATCCGTCAAATTCAGGCATTAAAGCTCCGATCTCATCGCGAACCGTTCCTTCTACCAAAACAACATCCAAAGCTTTTATCGTGTCTGGAAGAGATTCTATCACCACATTTTTACGCGGGTAGTTCAGACGAAGCGCAACATCTCCTAACAGGGTGAAGTTCCGTTTATTCGAGGTGTTCGATACTTGGGGGTCGTTTTTCGTGACACGCGCTATATCTCCCAACCTCAACGGCTCAGATTCCGTGTCTTGCAGTGCAATGTCATAAAACGCCCGATTTAACTGCTGATTCGAACCACTGAACACAACGCGTGTGGTCGTGAGCATGGCGATGGCACCCCCCGAAGGATTCATGACCATCATTTCACCAGCAGATTCAACACCTGGGTCATCAAACCGAGCCAATTCACAGGTCGCCGTCATAAAGAGCGGCATGTTGGTCACGTTGTCCCACTCTTGGATGGTCGTCGTATTGAGAACACGCTCATGAGACCACCCCCGCTCACCACCATGACCGATGTAATTCATGATCAACGCCCCCTCGCTGACCTGGCGATCAATGAATTCCTGGGCATCCGGATACCGTTCCCCACCCGGGGTACTCCACTGCGGATATGCGTCTAAGTATATTTTATTGACATCGTATTCCGGGTGATTCTCCGCAAGGGTATTTCCATGCTCATCCGAATTCACCATGTGCTCATCTTCGGTCGGCCCACCATTGCCATCCATGTCATCCGCAACAAAACAAATGACATTCCTCCAAGAGCCTGAAGAGCTGGCGTTCACATCTTCGCAATCCAGTCCTGGCAAGACTGGTTGGGAGCGCTTCATATACGCTTCGACTTTGTCCACCATTGCATCCGCTTCAGCAATGCTAGAGCAAGGAATACGACCAACACCAATGGCCATCTTATCGCCAATGCCCTCACCGTATTCATCCTTCAAAAAACCAAAGAAATCATCACTCACATAGCTTCCCGTTGGGCTCAAGGAGTTTTCGCTCTGATACGTGATTACAAACGGAGATTGCATCAAGTTTACCCGATTCGCAAACGTCCCATCTCCCATGATCTGCAAATACTTCGGCGGGGCTACATCATTTTGAAGCGCCCGGTCACGCAACATCATCATCAACATTTTCACCGCTGTTGGATCTGTGTTTCCGCTTGAAAACGCATCGAATACAGCGCGTTGGGTGGTAACCAAAACACTCAACCCCTCTTCTGCATGCAGTTGCGCTAAACGCTCAGCTGCGGGTAAATAATCAGCACGTGTAATGACAACCAAATCCGCTTGCTCCACTCCATGCAGATCCAACGGTTTCACAGACCCCTGGAAATCAGGCGTCTTAAAATTGTACCCCGTGAACAACGCAAAGCGCCTTGGCTCATCCGCCAGTGAACGGAAGACCGCTTCGCCAGACTCGGTATCGTCCCAAGTCACTCGTTTAGGCTGATTGTGCTTTGAAACATCCCAAATACCCAAGAGACTCTCTGCATTCAAGACAGTATATGCCGCCACAGCACCCTCTTCCATTGCGTCTGCGTCAAACTCCAACTGCGATTGCGCCATGCGCAATGTGCATTCCTGAGAGATTCGGAGGTAATCAAGCCATCCAATAGCGGTTGGCACAGTTGGGTCAAAAGAAACCTGCACCTGATGCTGCGCGGTCGCACCGCTGCCAGTGGGCTGTCCTAAATCAAAGTTTCCACTTGCTAGATTAGCGACATTGCTCACTGATCCGTTGCTTGTGTAAGAAGGCGATGCTTCCGCTTCGACCCCATTCACATTGAAATTAAATGTGCTCGAAGAGCCCATGGATTGGGCCGCCACCCTAAAGTCCAAACGACCGGGTGTCGTCGTGGCAAATGGGACATTAAAATTCACCACCCGAGAACTGGTGTTCTGAAAAGACTCTCCAAACCACTCGCGTCCTGAACGATTGGGGCTTTCCAATTCCAATTCATGAAAAGAGCGCATCCAAAAGGTCTCAACAACGGTATCCGGTGTCGCGGAGATTTCTCCACGATCTTGGATACGCGCTAAGGAATCCACGGATTCACTGTTCACTTCTAAAAAATACCAAGCGGAGTCACTGTACGTGTGCCGATTATGTTTCCATGTGCGTGCATTCGTGCCTTGTGTCCAAGTGTCTGGACCCTTCCCATAAAAAAACAAGGCGTCGTCTACATTCCACATTCCGTCGTCTTCTCCCTCAAACCAAATAGCCGCTGCCTCCACTCCCAATGGACGATCAACGTCGTTGTTCATCGGAAGCATCTCCCCGCCGTTGCCCCACAATCGAATCGCTCTTGGATCTAAGGTATCGGGATCAAAGCCCGCTGCGACCATCCAATTGCGATCAATTCGAAAGACACCGTCTTCAGCAATGGACAAGCGATACATATTTTCTTTCTCTAGAGGACCCTCCAACGGCCACTGTCTCTCCCGCTGCGCTCGCGGCGTGGATTCGATCGAGGAGCCCATGGCCCAATCAACCTTCACCAACCGTTCAAATACATCACGCGCCTCGACAAACCTGAAAAGCGGAGATTCAAACTGAGTGATTTTTATCGTTTCATTCAAAAAACGCCAGTGCGGTGCTGCGATCTCCTTTTTCAAAACCGATTGTTGACGAGCCGTCAGTTCGTTCGTCGGAACTTCAACCCACGTTTCTGAATCGACTAGCCGCTCCATCCCTTCATCAAATCCAGGCAATTCCGCCTCCCACACAACCCAAGGAATCTCATCAAGCCAAAACCCATCACGAGGAGCCCACTTGCCCACAGGAGCATAGTCTGAGCCCATCGGCAACCAATCAACCTCCCAAACGCCTTCAGCCACATTGCTCTGATTTAGAGACTGCGCACTCACCGTGCCCACGCCCACACTCAAAACAACCAATAAACAGCTAACTCCAGCTAAAACAGACTTTAAAAACACGTCTATTTCACGAATGGGCACTCCAAAAACAACTGCCATTTTAAATGATTTCATTCCGTGCCGCAAAGTTGGTTAAAAAAAAGATGCAACGTAAAGCTCCAAACGTGCGTTAAAGATGAAAACGTATGCTCGAAATGCAATCTCCTTGCGATGATTTTCGGGTAGGCATTGGTTTTTTTCTTATTCTTGTGAATCCTTTGGGTCTCTCTACATGAAGCAACTACTGACTATCCCCACCATTGGCATCCTGCTAATGGCGTCATTTTTGACACTGCAATCGAATACTGCGCAAGCTCAAGACCCTGAGTTTACACAGTATTTCGCTAACCCGCTCTATCTCAATCCTGCTTTTGCGGGATCTGCTCGCTGCCCACGTCTCACGATGTCGTACCGCAACCAGTGGCCCGCCATGAGTGGCTCGTATGTCACGACAGCGGCAGCTTATGACCAGCATGTCGAAACACTTTCCGGTGGTTTGGGCTTCATTGTGATGAACGACCAAGCGGGACGTGGCACACTCAGCACGACTACCGCCAGCGGTATTTATAGTTACCAGCAAGCAGTTACCCGGAAACTCTCCATAAAAGCAGCCATGCAGGTCACCTACATGCAGAAAGCATTGGATTGGGACCGCTTGACTTTTGGGGACATGATTGACCCGCGACGTGGATTCATCTACAACACTCAGGACATTCCACGTGGAGGAATGGTTCGTACGGTAGATTTCAGCTCTGGTATCATTGGTTTTACGGACCGATTTTATTTCGGGGGTGCCGTGCATCACCTCAATGAACCCAATGAATCTTTGGTCGTTGGAACAAGTCGTTTGCCCATGAAGTATACCTTCCATGCAGGTGCCGTGCTTCCACTGCAACGTTCTGTTACCGGTGTAGAGTCTACGATTTCTCCGAATATTTTCTATCGGAAACAAGGAGAATTTGAACAGCTCAATGTTGGTCTCTACGTGAACAAAGGTCCACTCGTGGGTGGCATTTGGTACCGGGGCATCATGTTCACGGATTATCGGGATGCCTTTATTGTGACACTCGGGATCAAAACTGATGTTGTCCAATTTGGCTACAGCTATGATTTAACGATTTCTGAATTGACCCCTTCAACCGGGGGAGCGCACGAAATCAGCATGACGATACAGTTTGACTGCCGTGGCAAGCGTTCTAAGTTTAGAACAATAAACTGCCCGTCATTCTAGTTTTAAAAACACATGTCACGGATCTATTCTCACTTTGGATCCAAGCATTTGCCTTACATTACTGCAAGAAACCCATTGGAACCTCATAAAAAATGAATTGGAAGTTCACAGCCCCCATGATGTTCTTTGGTGCACTCCTCCTCACAGGATGCATCGGAGACCGTTCCGGCGCCACAGGATGGGCCTACAACGATCCTACTAACGGAGGATTTGAACGGCAACCTTTCTTTGAGCAAGAAACGGCCCCTGGATTGGTCTTTATTGAAGGAGGAACCTTCACGATGGGCCAAGTCGAAGATGACTTGACCTACAATTGGGACAACATTCCTCGGCGCGTCACAGTCCCATCCTTTTACATGGATGAAACCGAAGTCACCAACTATTATTGGTTGGAGTACCTCTCTTGGTTGCAACGCGTTTATGGCAGCAGCTACCCTGAAGTCGTTCGTCGTGCACTTCCAGACACATTGGTCTGGAGAGAAAAGCTGGCATTTAACGAGCCTCACGTAGATTACTACTTGCGTCATCCAGCTTACAGAGACTACCCTGTTGTAGGAATCTCATGGAATCAAGCGAACGACTTTTGCAAGTGGCGCACTGACCGAGTCAATGAACAATTGCTTATTCGGGAAGGCCTTATCGCCCACAACCCCGATGGCCAAATTGACGAAGATCACTTTACTACAGAAGCCTATCTCAATGGACAGTACCAAGGGCAGCCCGTAGCAGAGGGGCTTCGTGATCTCAGACCTGGAAGTTCAGGGTACCGAAATGTCTCCTATGAAGACGGACTGCTCCAACCAGCCTATCGCTTGCCGACTGAAGCAGAATGGGAATTTGCAGCATTGGGCCTCATTGGAAACAGTTATGCGGAATTGATTACAGACCGTCGGACCTATCCTTGGGATGGACACTACACGCGCAATGACAACGGTCGCGATCGCTCTTACGGCAATATGAATGCCAATTTCGTACGCGGACGTGGTGATTACATGGGTGTTGCTGGAAGTTTGAATGACGGTGCAGCCGCTACGGCCGCAGTGTATCAATACGCCCCAAACGACTATGGTCTCTACAACATGTCGGGCAATGTCAACGAATGGTGTCTCGACGTATACCGTCCTTTGAGCGCTATGGATGCCGAAGAGTTTCGTCCTTACAGAGGAAACGTATACAGGACAAAGCAACTCAATTCTGAGGGGCAAATTGCAGATAAGTTCGATTACGTCGTCTATGATATCGATGCCGTCGACGCGGACTTAAAAGCGTACCAAAAGGCTGCTGCCAAAAACTTCATAGACGAAGAGCAGAATCTAGTTGACAATGTGTTCACGTATATTGAATCAGCCAAGGCCGATCGGAAACTGAAGCGAAACGAAGAATCACAAGAGCAAATGGCTGAAGGGAAAGAAATCATCCTCAACAGCGACTTGCTTGTTGCACCCGATTTACTCAGCATTTTCACTTCGAATATTTCTTCTAATCCCGGTGAATTGCGTTACCGCGATGTCACGGTTGAAGAAAGCTTAGAACGTGACAATTACCGGGAAGCCGACAACATCGATTACCGCGATGGAGACTTTGAATCCAGCATTTACTACGGTGATGAAGGATTTGAAGCTGAAGGAAGCCGCATGTATGGGTATGGCGAAACCACCATGATCAACAATCGCTCCCGTGTTTACAAAGGCGGAGCATGGAATGACCGCAGCTATTGGTTGAGCCCTGGAACGAGAAGGTTCTTGGACGAAGACAAAGCCTCTGCGGCTATTGGTTTCCGTTGCGCTATGGATCGAATGGGATCTCAAGTGCTTGCCGGTCCTCGTTGATCACTCGCTAGTGACTGAATTAGAAAAGGCTCCTACTTAAGGGGCCTTTTTCTTTTCTTAAATAGGCTCCATGACAACCTAAAACGTAAATTAGCCGCATGCTCATGGATGCCACCAACTCTATTTTAACCCAAATAGATTCAGCCTTCCAAAAATCCAGTGGGGTCACTACCGACACTCGCATGGCAGAACAAGGCAAACTGTTTTTTGCTCTAAAAGGAGAGCGGTTCGACGGAAATGAGTTTGCATTGCAAGCGTTGAATGCTGGATGTATTCTCGCAATCGTCGATGATCCAATCATTGCAGGACAATCCGACTTGTGCCTCGAAGTGCCCGATGTGTTAATTGCTTTGCAATCACTTGCACATCTGCATCGGTCCCGTTGGAAATTCCCCGTCATTGGGCTGACAGGAAGCAATGGGAAAACGACGACCAAGGAGCTGCTCCATGCCGTCTTGCAAACCACGTTTTCCAAAACTTTCGCCACGCGTGGAAACCTCAACAACCACATCGGAGTCCCATTGACACTGTTGGAAATCCCGCAAGATGCCGATATGGCCATCGTGGAGATGGGAGCAAATGCCCAAGGAGAAATTGCGGAGCTGGCCAAAATCGCAGAGCCCACACATGGAGTGATTCTCAACATTGGAGAAGCTCATTTAGAGGGGTTTGGCGGAATCCAAGGTGTCTTAAAGGGCAAACGCGAACTGTTTCGGTATTTCGAACAGCCTCATTCGCGCGGAGTTGAAGTTTTTGTTCATGCAAGCCAACCCGACCTCATTGAAATATCCAATTCGCTGAAAAGAACACTCTATGGAACAACAGAGCACCCTCCGTTCATTCAGGAGTCTAAATCGCAAGAGCATGAGTTGACCTGGCAGGGACATGAAAATGACATCTGGGGACCTTTAACGCCAAAAATAACGGGACAACACAACCATGAAAACATGATGACAGCGGTCGCCATCGGCCGTTATTTCGGAGTTAGCCCATCCGCATGTTCTCTAGCCATCGAAAGCTACAATCCCAATAACAACCGATCCCAATGGCACCAAACGGAGCGAAATTTACTTCTTTTGGATGCGTACAATGCGAACCCAAGTAGCATGTCAACTGCCTTAAATCATTTTGCAAGCACTCTTGATACCTCAGCGTTTCCTGGTATTTGCATTTTGGGTGACATGGGAGAATTGGGAGGTTTTGCGACGGAAGCACACGAGCGACTGCTGCATGTGGCTGTTGATTTGAATTTGGTGGTGTGGACTGTAGGCCCCCTCTTCGCAAAGGCGGCCGGCGAAAACAATCAAAACGTTCGGGCCTTTCAAGACATCGAAAGCGCCCGCATTGCCATAAGCCAAGAAACGTGGAACGAACGGCATATTTTATTGAAAGGTTCTCGCTCCATTGCATTGGAAAGGCTCGTGAAAGAACTCTAATCATCGTCTTCTCTATCAAGCGTCCTTTCATCACCGTACCTTTGACATCCATGGATTTTATTTCGGAATTGCGCTGGCGTGGCATGCTCCACGACATGACCCCCGGGTTGGAAGAACAACTGGCCCAAGGTCCTACCACAGGCTACGTAGGGTTTGACCCCACGGCAGACTCACTTCATATTGGGAATCTCGTTCCTGTCATGATGCTGGTTCACTGGCAACGAGCCGGGCACCATCCTATAGCACTCGTGGGTGGCGCTACGGGCATGGTTGGCGATCCCAGCGGGAAATCCGCTGAACGTCAACTTCTAGATGTAGATTCCATTCAACACAATTTGGAATGCCAGCAGGCTCAACTCGAACGATTCCTTGAATTCAAGGGCTCAAATGCTGCCGAGGTGGTCAACAATGCGGATTGGTTTAAAGAATTTCGGTTTTTGGACTTCATTCGAGATGTGGGAAAGCACATTACGATCAACTACATGACCTCGAAGGATAGTGTGAAAAAACGCTTGGACTCGGGAATGAGTTTTACCGAATTCTCTTATCAGCTCGTCCAGGGATACGATTTTTTTCACCTTTGGAAAAACAAAGACGTACGGGTCCAATTTGGAGGATCTGACCAATGGGGAAACATCACGACTGGTACGGAATTGATTCGGAGGATGGGAAGTGGTCAAGCCTTCGCCGTCACTGCTCCGTTGATTACAAAAGCGGACGGTTCGAAGTTTGGCAAGTCTGAAGGAGGCAATGTCTGGATCGATAAAAAGCGGACCTCAGCCTATCGCTTTTATCAATATTGGATCAATGCTGCCGATGAAGACGTCAGCCGGTATATCCGCATTTTCACACTCAAGACGCAAGCGGAAATCGAACGATTGGAGGCGCAGCATGCTGAAGACCCTGGAAAGCGATTATTGCAACGAGAGTTGGCCGAAGACATTACACGGACTGTGCATAGCGAAGAGGATTTGCAGACAGCCATTGCGGCTTCCAAACTTCTGTTTGGACAAAGCACGAAATCCGAGATCGAAGCCTTGCCTGAAACCGAATTTCTGAGCGTCTTCGAAGGCGTGCCACAAGCAGAAGTCAGCGCGCAATTGATTCAGGACGGTATTTCAGTGATCGATTTTATTTCTGAAGCAACCGGCTTCCTCTCTTCAAAAGGAGATGCACGTCGCGCTCTCAAAGAGAATTCAATTGGCATCAACAAATGCAAAGTGAACGATTCGTATGTGATTACTCAAGATGATCTCATTGGAGGCAAACACGTGCTCGTGCAACGCGGAAAGAAAAACTACTTCCTCGCACGGATTTCCTGAAATATCTCGCGCTAGAGGTCGAACGCCATGAGATTGCACCCGCGAACCTCTGCATGGTCATAGCGACCCAACACTTCGAAAGTACCGTCTTCATGCAGCCTACCGATGTCGCCTGACGCCAAAAACGCACATGACGCAATATTGGCCAAGTCAATGATGTGCAACCGTCCTTGTTGTCCACTTGCTTTCCATTCGCTCGGGTCATCCAATGAACCTACAAGTACTTGCATCCACGATGGAGCTTTAAACAGTCCATTTCCTTTGGACCATGCCTGCGACAACAATTCGGTCATGCCGTATTCGCTGCAAATGCCCTGATCGGGCACGAGTTTACCTAAGCGATCATGTACCTCAGAGCGCACCAGTTCAGGTCCTTGCCCCTTCATCCCCCCCGTTTCAACCACGTGTAGATTCAACGTTGACCAATGGCGCGCGGAGGCAACATCCAAAGCCTCCACCCACTGA
>CAJWIF010000003.1 GCA_913041135.1 uncultured Flavobacteriales bacterium | reverse complement strand
CACGAAGGCCACCGAGCCGTGAAATGGAACATGTCTACCACATTGCCCATTAGAATGGGAGCATACCCTCCTCCTTCACCTAGAAATTGCGCAATCAACCCCCATGAGCTGCGTGAAAACAAAGCACCATACACTGCACTGTCAATGATGTTCCCAATGGCCCCCGCCCAAATGAATGAAATGCATGCCAACAATCCCAAGTGCGCTCCATCTTTCAGCAAACGCCTTAAATAGAAGCCCAGCCCGACAGCCGCCACCAGTCGAAACGAGGTTAAAAGTAATTTTCCTGCCATGCCTGGGAGTGCCCACCCAAATGCCATGCCTTCATTTTCAATGAATTGCAATTCAATCAACCCTGGGATTAAATCCCGTTGTTGACCAATCGAAAAAGACAGTTTAATCCAAATCTTGAGCACCTGGTCCGCCACCAACACCGGCAATACGATGGCTAGAAACCATCCTCCCAATGATTGAATGCGTCTCAAGGGTTACTGCTGGTTCTTGGCTTCGATGGACATCGTAGCGTGAGGGACCAAACGCAAACGGGCTTTAGGAATCAACTTCCCTGTGACCCGACAAAGGCCGTAGGTCTTGTTCTTGATTCTAAGCTGTGCATTTTCGAGGTTTCGAATGAACTTCTCCTGGCGTGATGCCAATTGAGCCGTCTCTTCCCGACTCATGGTCTCCGAACCATCCTCCATCATCTTGAATGTTGGTGAGGTATCATCCGTCGTGTTGTCATCCTGATGCGAAAGCGCACGTTGCAGCTCCCCGTAATTATCACGTGCAACCTGCAATTTCTCTTGAATCAAAGCCTCAAATTCCTTGAGGTCTTTGTCCGTGTAGCGTGTTTCTGCCATGACGGTATTATCTGTTCACTTTTTTCAAGGTCATCCATATCGTCTGACCATTATCTAAAATCACCTCTTCCTTCGAGTCCACTTCACTCCAGTGAATCTCATCGGCCAACGTCTCGGCCCGAATATAATCCATATTCAATGCAATCGCCTTTTGGATATCGTTTTCCGCCTTCAACTGAACGACAATGCGATCCGTTACTTCCAATCCCGTATCCTTTCGCATGTTTTGGATGCGATTGATCAATTCACGCGCGATTCCTTCAGAAAGCAACGATTCGTCGAGGACAATGTCCAACGCCACCGTCACACCTGAAGCACTTGCGACCAGCCAGCCCGGGATGTCTTCCGTTGAAATTTCAACATCCGTCAACAACACCTCTGCTGTTCCCAAGCCATCTGCCGGTTCAACCTCAATGCTTCCAATCGACTCTAACCGCTCAATTCCATCCGCATCCAGCGCTGAAACTGCCGCTGCCAATGACTTCATCCGCTTCCCAAATCGAGGCCCCAAGCTTTTAAAATCCGGTTTGATCCGCTTGACTATGGTGACATCCGAGTCGTCTCCATCCCGTAAAATCTGCAATTCCTTGACATTGACTTCGCTCAAAATCAACGATTCGACCGCTTTCAATCTGCGTGCCATTTCGTCGTTCAAAACAGGGACCAAAATCCTTCGTAAAGGCTGACGGACGCGCAGTTTCTCACGCTTTCGCAGCGATAAAACCTGTGAGGAGAGCTGCTGAGCCAAAGCCATTCGCGCTTCCAATTCCAAGTCAATCCGCGCCTCTCGTACCTCGGGGAATGAGGTCAAGTGAACAGATTCCGTTTCTGTTGGATTGGCCAATCCCGCATTCAGATCTCGGAATAGACGATCCAAGTAAAACGGTGCAATGGGAGATCCTAGAATGGAGACCGTCTTCAAACATTCCACCAACGTTTGGTACGCACTCATCTTATCGGCCGTCAGTTCGCCCTTCCAAAATCGCCGACGTGACAACCGAACATGCCAGTTGGACAATTCATCAATGGTGAAGGACTGGATGGCCCTTGCCGCCTTTGTTGGCTCGAGATCCTTGTAAGCTTGGTCGACTTCAGCGATTAAGGAATGCAACCGAGAGAGCACCCACCGATCAATTTCCGGACGGTCCGAGTGAGCAATTGGTCCCTCGGAGCCGTTGTAGCCGTCGATATTGGCGTACAGCACCAAGAAATTGTACGTGTTGTGCAACGTTCCAAAGAACTTTCGCTGCACCTCGCCAATCCCATTTTCGTCGAACTTCAAGTTGTCCCATGGCTGCGCGTTGGAGATCATATACCAGCGGGTCGCATCCGCTCCGTATTTCTCTAAGGTGACAAATGGATCCACTCCATTGCCCAGTCGCTTGGACATCTTCAGTCCATTTTTATCCAACACCAGACCATTGCTCACAACGCTCTTATACGCCACGGAATCGAAAACCATGGTAGCAATGGCATGCAGGGTAAAAAACCAGCCACGCGTTTGGTCCACGCCCTCTGCAATAAAGTCAGCCGGGAATGCACTTCCCTGATCAATTTTCTCTTTGTTTTCGAACGGATAATGCCACTGCGCATACGGCATGGATCCACTATCAAACCATACGTCGATCAAATCAGATTCACGGCGCATGGGTCGTCCATCCGCACTCTTTAACACCACCTCATCCACCTTGTGCTTGTGTAAATCGAAGACGTCGTAGTTCGATTTCGAAAAATCCCCCACCACAAATTCGGTCAATGGATTTCGCTCCATCAAACCAGCAGAAACACTCTCATCGCAGCGCGCCTTCAATTCTTCAATAGAGCCAATACACACTTGCTCCAATCCATCCTCCGTGCTCCAAATTGGAATGGGAATCCCCCAAAATCGAGAACGACTCAAATTCCAATCGTTCAAGTTTTCCAACCATTTTCCGAACCGACCAGAGCCCGTACTTGCTGGCTTCCAGCGAATGGTATTATTCAACTCCTGCATCCGCTCTTTTGCAGCCGTCGACCGAATGAACCAACTGTCCAACGGATAGTACAAAATCGGTTTGTCTGTTCTCCAACAATGGGGGTAGTTGTGCTCGTACTTCTCGACTATAAATGCTTGTCCCCTCTCTTTCAAAAGAATGGCAATTTCAACATCCACTGAACGTTCAGGAGCGGTGCCTTCAGGATAAAACTCTTGTTTTACATACCGTCCTGCAAAAGGACCAATCCCTTCCCGAATTCGGCCCTGCATGTCCACTAACGGAACGCCGTGTCCCATCCCATCGTCCACCAGCATCGGTGGAACTCCAGCGGCTTGAGCAACACGTGCATCGTCAGCTCCGAAAGTTGGCGCGGTATGGACGATCCCAGTTCCATCCTCCGTGGTTACAAAGTCCCCCGGAATAATCTGGAAGGCACCGGCTACGCCGTCCATCGGCTCAGCCCAATCGAACAAAGATTCATAGCGTTCTCCGCACAAGTCGGCTCCTACGACGTGAGCCAATACCTCATGTTCTGGGGCGTTTTTCCCGCCAAACTGCTTGGAAAGCAATGATTCCGCTAAGACCACCAACCCCTTGGTTTCGGTATACCGGTTGGTTGTAGAAACCAGGACATACATGATCTTCGGACCAACCGTCAACGCCGTATTCGAAGACAGTGTCCAAGGAGTCGTGGTCCAAGCCAAAAAATCCACTGGCAACTCCGCCAGCGCAGTCCGTTTTTCTGGTGCAATATGCTGACGCAACCGAGCCGCTGACTCGGGCAATGCTCTGAATTGAGCCACCACAGTGGTGTCCTTCACGTCCTGATATGCGCCGGGTTGATTCAATTCATGTGTGCTCAACCCTGTCCCCGCAGCAGGGCTATAAGGCTGAATGGTATAACCCTTATACAGCAGCCCCTTGTCATTCATTTGTTTGATTAACCACCAAACACTTTCAATGTATTTATTCTCATAGGTGACATACGGCGTTTCCATGTCCACCCAATACCCCATTTTCAGCGTGAGGTCATTCCAAATGTCTGTATACCGCATCACCGCTTTGCGACACGCATCATTGTATTCTTCAACAGATAGCTTAACTCCGATGTCTTCCTTGGTAATCCCTAGCTCTTTTTCAACGCCAAGCTCAACAGGAAGGCCGTGGGTGTCCCAACCGGCCTTGCGCTCTACACGGTATCCTTTGAGGGTATGAAATCGACAGAAAATGTCCTTGATTGCACGGGCCATAACATGATGAATGCCGGGTTTCCCGTTGGCCGAAGGCGGACCCTCAAAGAAAACATAGGGCCGATCAGCTGGTCGAGAATCGATGCTTTTCTGGAACGTATTCTCGCGCTCCCAATCACTTAAAATTGATTGTGCGATTTCAGGCAAGTTCAAACTGCCCCGTTCGGGAAATGAATTCGGATGGAGTGACTTGGACATGGGATGCGCTATTCGATAACACCTGCATTCAGGTGCCGCGAAGATAACAATGCAACAGCTGCAAACGAATGAAGTCCTAAGCTTATACTTGGCTCAATTTCACCATGTTCGTCATGCCTGCCTCGGCAATTGGCATACTTGCCAAGTGGACAACCATATCTCCCGTTTCAACCTGCCCCAGCTTTGTCAGTTCGAACTTGATATCTGCGATGGTGTGATCTGTACTCACCATTTTCTGATAGGGATACGCTGTAACACCCCAAACCAAAGCCATTTGGCCTAGAATTTTCTTGTTCGCTGTGAACATGTAAATATGTGCTTTCGGCCGCTGGCTTGAAACCTGGATAGCCGTATAGCCGCTAAACGTCATGGTTACTATTGCTTTGGCCTCGACACGCTTTGCCAATCGACATGCATTATAGCACATGCTATCGCTGACAAATCGTTCATCACTTTTGCTCAAAGGAGGGCGTTCATAGTAGTACATGCCGTCATGGACTTCCATAGACTCTAAGATCAGCGTCATGGCCGAAACCGCTTCCACGGGGTATGCTCCGACCGATGTCTCAGCACTGAGCATCACAGCATCCGCTCCATCCAATACAGCGTTGGCAACATCATTGACCTCAGCCCTTGTCGGAACAGCACTTTCAATCATGGATTCCATCATCTGTGTTGCCACAATTACAGGACGTCCAATGGCCATGCAGCGACGGATAATGTCCTTTTGTACCATGGGCACTTCTTGCATCGGAATCTCCACGCCAAGATCTCCACGTGCCACCATCACAGCATCCGTTGCGTCTAGGATCGCATCCAAGTCTTCCAACGCTTCTGGCTTCTCTATTTTCGCAATGATCCGAGCATGCTTACCGGCTTTTTGTATCAAGCCACGCAACTCGTGTATGTCAGCGGCATTGCGCACAAAGGACAATCCAATCCAATCAACATCTTGTTCCAATGCAAAGTCCAAGTCGCTTGCGTCTTTGGGCGTGATGCAGGGCAATGAAATTACTGTAGAAGGGAGGTTAATGCCCTTTCTTGGCTTCAGCACACCGCCATGGATGACTTTACATGTTACGGCATCCTTTCCATTGGTCTCCACCACATGCAACCGCAACTTCCCATCGTCCAACAGCACGGGTTCACCAGCCTGAACGTCTCGGGCAAATTCCGCGTAATTCGTAAACACTTCATTTCCTGATCCCACACCGTTACCGGTACGAATGGTAACGGTTTCACCGGTGACCAAATCCATTTTTCCTCCCTCGATGTCGCCTACACGTAATTTTGGACCCTGCAAGTCAGCAAGCAAAGCGGTATGGGTCCCCAATTTCTCATCGACAGCACGAATGGCCTTCACGGTTGCTCCATGTACTGCGTATTCTCCATGAGAAAAGTTCAAACGCGCCACGTTCATTCCAGCCTGAATTAACTGCGTCAAAACCGCTTCTGATGAAGAGGCGGGACCCATGGTCGCCACTATTTTCGTTCGTTTCATTTTTTTTCGTTTCCTTCCAAATGCAGGCTGCTCGTTTCAGCCAAGTCAAGCAAAGCAAGATGTTCCATCGCTCCAGAATGAAGCGGGTCTAACATCTGCGCATACACAACGGCCGTACAGCTTTTTAACTGTGACAGCCATTCATCTCCCGACAATCCCCCCTCGCCAATTTGAAGCAAGTAATCCAATTGGGCTGCTCCTTGAAACCGTGCAAGCACCCCCGAAGGAGTCCGGTTTTCAATCAATGCTACCGAGCAAGAAGATGAATGGGACTCGTCCACATAGCGATATACCACGTGATTCGTCGATTCCTTGCGTTGAGGAACATTCAAAACCTTGAAAAATTGCAACTGCCAGCCCAACAGACCATTTAGCTCCCACGTCAACCGGTGCGGAGGCAAATGACTTCCGATCCCAATCAACTCAAAATCACATGCATCTGCAAAATCTGCTTCTAGCCACTGCATCAACGCGAATATACCGCGAGGTACGGACTTCCTTCAACCAACACTACTGTTTTTGAGAAGATTGGTCCGAACCGGATGGACGGCGACGGCGATTGGACGAACGTTTCCGCTGAGGCGAAAGTGCACCGCCCTGCTCATCACCCTGAGCTGGGGTATCTTTCTTCAATCCGGGGTTCTCTGATTTCTCTGCATCAAACACCGATCGCCAAGCACCGCGAGCAGCACGCTGTTCTGCAGATTTCTTAGAACTGCCCGTACCTGAACCTCGTTTGACCTCGTCAAGCAATGCCACCACGTCGTAACGTGTCTTGCCCTTCACGTGATATTCTCGCTTCACCTCAAATGCCAACTTCACTTTTTCCCTTTGCGCCCAGTGATGCAATTTCGATTTGAAATCCACTGTTTCGTGGACTTTATGATCCGCACCATGCTTTTTGAGCATGCGCATCACCGCACGGCTTGTTTTTTCATACCCATGATCCAAATATATCGCGCCGATCAGGGCCTCTAACGCATTTCCTACAACGGAAGAGTGCACATCGTTCCTTCGCATTTTGCTTTGGATCAATGCCCCTAACTCCATGTTTGCACCCACCAAGTTCAACGTTTCACGGTTGACCATCTTGGATTTACGTTGGGTTAAGCTTCCTTCTTGCTCGTCGGGAAATTCATCATAAAGGAATCTCGCGACCACCAGATCAAGTGCGGTATCACCCAAAAATTCCATGCGTTCATTGCTTCGCAACCCCGTGGTATCTCCATCGAGCATTGACGCATGTGTCAAGGCCTCGTCGTACAGTTGAATTTTACGGATCCGCAAGCCAAACTCCTTGCGAACCAATTGACGTATGGTCAGAGGGGTCTCTTTCCAAAAAACCAATCGACCGAGTACACGGGATGGCCTATTGGTCATCCATCAAGGTTGGTATTCCTTGAATAAAACAGACGCATTGTGTCCTCCGAAACCAAATGTGTTGCAGAGCGCCGCACGGACCTTTCGATGCTTCGCCTTGTTCAAGGTGAAATCAAGTTTCTGATCCAAGCCCTCGTCGGGAAATTCAAAATTGATAGTCGGAGGGATGACCCCGTGTTTAATCGCCAAGATGCACGCAATACCCTCAATAGCACCTGCGGCTCCTAAAAGGTGGCCTGTCATCGACTTGGTAGAACTAATGTTTAGATTATAGGCATGTTCGCCAAAGACTCCTTGAATTGCTAAAGTCTCTGCAATATCTCCGAGTGGAGTAGACGTGCCATGAACGTTCACATAGTCGACATCAGTCGGGGACATTTCGGCATCAGCCAATGCTGCCTTCATGACATTCTTTGCGCCCAGGCCTTGTGGATGTGGAGCTGTGATGTGATGTGCATCTGCACTCATTCCACCGCCAACCATTTCGCAATAAATCTGAGCGCCTCGGGCAATGGCGTGCTCATACTCCTCTAAAATAATCGCTCCACCCCCTTCGCCTAAAACGAATCCATCTCGTGTTGCATCAAAAGGACGAGATGCACGAGCCGGATCATCATTTCGCGTCGAAAGTGCTTTCAATGCATTGAAGCCTCCAATTCCGCCCTCGGTAATCGCTGCCTCGGAACCTCCTGTAACCATGACCTCTGCCTTTCCCAATCGGATGTAATTGAACGCGTCAATCATGGCGTTGGTACCACTAGCACAAGCAGAAACTGTACAAAAGTTCGGGCCACGGAATCCGTGTCGTATGCTGATGTGACCAGCCGCGATATCCGAAATCATCATGGGGATGAAAAACGGGCTAAAACGCGGTACACCTCCACTTTCATGGAAGTTCAATGCCTCATTCATAAACGTTTGGAAACCTCCAATCCCAGAACCCCAAATGACTCCAACTCGATCGTGATCGACATTGGGTTCTTCTCCATCAAGTCCAGCATCGGCTAATGCCTCGTCGGAGCATGCAATCGCATACTGCGCAAACAAGTCCATTTTTCGCGATTCTTTGCGGTGCAGAAACTGCGAAACGTCAAAGTCTTTCACTTCGCAGGCAAACTGCGTCTTGAAATTGGTCGCGTCAAACTTGGTAATGTCAGCCGCACCACTCGTGCCATTGACCAAACCTTGCCAAAACGATTGTACATCATTTCCTATGGGCGTAACTGCCCCTAGACCTGTAACGACTACCCTTTTGAGCTCCATCTAGAGCAGGGTTTATTTAACGGTAGCTGAGATGTATTCCACTGCCTGGCCAACGGTGCTGATTTTCTCAGCCTGGTCGTCCGGAATGGCAATGTTGAATTCTTTCTCAAACTCCATGATGAGTTCTACTGTATCCAAGGAGTCAGCTCCAAGGTCGTTCGTGAAACTTGCTTCCAAGTTGACTTCTCCAGCATCTACTCCCAACTTATCGACGATAATCGCCGTTACTTTTTCTTGAATCTCAGACATAGCTTAGCTGTTTTTCGGGGCGCAAAGTAACCAATTACAATTTGAACCATCTAACGTTTTCGTCATCTTTTCTCGAAATCATTGAAAATTCCATGTTGAATCAGTGGATTTCCACCATTATTTCCTCGAGATTCTTTCTTTCGATGTCCGGAACACTGCAGTTCGAAGCGGGGTACCCTACGGGAATCAAAAGATAGGCGTGTTCATTGGACGGTCGACCCAAAATGTCCGATAAAAAACCCATCGGACTCGGGGTATGTGTCAATGTTGCCAGCCCGGACTCATGCAATGCATTGAGCAACATCCCCGAAGCAATGCCCACGGATTCCTGCACGTAATAATGCTGCTGCTTCCCTCCATATCCATCTTCAACAGGCGTCCAGGATTGACGAAAAATGACAATCAACGCTGGCGCTTCTTCCAAATGCGGTTTCAGGTGGTTGGTATCAAAAGGCTTCAGATCCTCTAACCATCGTTCTGACATGCGCCCGTGATAATTCTCATATTCCTCCTTCTCCGCTGCTTCGCGAATTGACCGCTTGACTTCGGAATTGGTCACAAGGCAAAAAGTCCAAGGTTGTTTGTGTGCCCCTGAAGGCGCTGTTCCGGCTACCTCAATGCACCGTCTGAGTACCTCTAGAGGCACAGGAGCTGAATCAAAGTGACGCACAGACCTCCTGCCCTTCATTCGCTCAAGCAAAGCCTGAGAACGTTCGTGCATCTCTTCCTCGCTCAATCGCTCGAAAATGAGCGGGATATGCGGTGGTTGAGAATCTTTCATTGTTGAGCTTCTATACTGTTCTGGTCATACCTGACCGCCTTTTCGAATTCGCCGCATCAATTCCGAAGCAAACACAAAGTCTTCCAGCTCTGGCACACCTCCTGCAAGCAAACCGCCACGGTCTCCCCTCCAAAGAATGCGGCCTTCATGCACAAAATGAATGGTATCGCTTGCCTCCATCACACTGTTCATATCGTGGGAAATCACAACCGTAGTCATGTTGTATTCCCGCGTGATTTCCATGATCAATTGATCAATGACTATGGCCGTTTGTGGATCCAGCCCTGAATTGGGCTCATCGCAAAACAAATACTTCGGGTTCATGGCAATGGCACGGGCTATGCCCACGCGTTTTTGCATTCCACCGCTGCACTCCGCCGGGAACCGTGAACCGGCATCCGCAAGTTCAACTCGCTCCAAACATTCTGAAGCTCTCCTGTCAATTTCAGCATCCGTCATGCCACTGAACATCTTCAATGGAAAGCTTACATTTTCCTGAACAGTCATGCTGTCAAACAAGGCCGATCCTTGAAAAAGCATGCCGATTTCTTGACGAATTTCTTTGCGGTCTCGGCGCGAAAGCGCCGTGAAGTTTCGGCCATCATACGAGACATGACCTTGGTCAGGTTCAATCAAACCCACCGTGCATTTTGTCATCACACTTTTGCCACTCCCACTTCGTCCAATGACAAAGTTGACTTTCCCACGCTCAAAAGAAGCCTGGATATCCTTGAGGACGTCATGTTCTCCGAACGACTTGGATATGTTGTGCAGTTCAATCAAAACTCCAGATTAATTGAGCAGCATTTGAGTCAAAATCAAATTGGTCACCATGATGATGACGACACTCCACACGACCGCACGCGTGCTCGAACGGCCCACTTCCAAAGCTCCTCCGGCCGCATAATACCCGTGATAAGCAGATACGCTAGTGAGGATAAATCCAAAAGCAACCGTCTTGGTCAAAGCATAAATCACATCAAAGACATGAAAGTCCACTTGCATGCCATATTCAAAATCGGCCAGTGAACTCACCCCCGTCGCCACGCCCACCCATGCACCGGCACCTACGCCCATGACCATGCTCAGAATGACGAGAAAAGGCACAATGCATAGTCCTGCAATGATTTTAGGCAAGATCAAATAGCCTGCGCTGTTGACGCCCATGATTTCCAGGGCATCAATTTGCTCCGTTACGCGCATCGTTCCAATTTGGGAAGCAATGTTGGAACCGACTTTTCCTGCTAAAATAACAGGGATTAGGGTTGGCGAAAATTCCAAAATCATGGTTTGTCGCACCGTGAATCCAATCGTGTAAACGGGAATCCACCCTCCGATCTGGTGCGCCGTCTGCAAACAGATTACCGCTCCCATGAACAGACTCAACAATGCAACGATGCCGATTGACTGCGTACCGATTGCGTCCAGCTCCCGAATCAACAGGCTCCGAAACACCCGGCCTTTTTCAGGACGTCGAAAGCTCGCTGACAGGAGCTGCATATACCTTCCGATGTGAAACAACCAGCGCATGGCACGAAGATAAGCTTTCATAACCGTCCCTGCTCTGCATGTTTTTCGATGTATTTTCGCAAAAGCATGGCACGACAAAAAACACTCCGAATCGCGTTTGCATTCGGATGGTTGATGACATTAGGTCTCTCCTCGTGCCAATCAAACAAAGCTCACCGCAATTGCAATTGCCCACAGTGGTCTGATGCTGGAGAAGTATCTCATGTTCATCCTTTGCTTACTCAACCTTGACAGATGATTCCTTCACATTCAACATATGCCGTGATTATGGCTGGAGGCATCGGAAGTCGCTTCTGGCCAATGAGCCGAGAAACACAGCCCAAACAATTTCTTGATATCCTGGGAACGGGTAAGTCGCTCATCCAAATGACCTTCGACCGATTGAATCGCTTGGTTCCTGCGGATAACATTCTCGTGGTCACTCAAGAACGCTATCGCGCTTTAGTTGGAGAGCATCTCACTCAAATTCCAGCTGAGAATATTTTGTGTGAGCCGTTCATGCGCAACACGGCTCCCTGCATCGCATACGCCAACCATTGGGTCGCCGCAAAAGCGGGAGATGCGGCGATTGAAGCGAACATCATTGTCGCTCCTGCGGATCATTTGATTCTAGACGAAACGGGGTTCTTGGATATTGTAAAACTTGGAATCCACCATACTTCAACGACACAAAACCTAGTAACGCTCGGGATTCGCCCGTCAAGACCCGATACGGGATACGGTTACATTCAGTTTGAAGATGCCGGGAACTCGATGGATGATAAAATCCGTTCTGTCAAGACATTCACAGAAAAACCACAGCTGGATTTAGCCGAGCAATTTTTAGTTTCTGGAGATTTCTATTGGAACTCGGGTATTTTCATTTGGAGCCTTGAAAACATCAACCGCGCATTTGAAAAGCACCTCCCAGAGATGCAAGAGTTATTTGTGGAGCATTCCGCAGCGTTCAACACGCCCGATGAAAAAACCGCCATTGCATCCATTTATGGCGACTGCGAGAACATCTCAATCGATTACGGCCTGATGGAAAAGGCTCCGAATGTTTCTGTGGTATTGTCCGATTTCGGTTGGAGTGATCTTGGAACATGGGGCTCGCTTCATGAGAAACTACACCTCGACACGGACGGAAATGGAACCTCTGGAGTCGAACTTCTCGCGGTAGATTCCAAAGACAATGTGGTCGTTTCAAACGCTCGGGGTGCGGGACAGAAAAAGCTCATCGCCCTCCGTGGATTGGAAAACTTTATCGTCGTCGACACGGAGGATGCCTTACTTGTTTGCCCCAAGTCGGAGGAACAGTGGATCAAGCAATTGGTCACAAGCATGAAGACCAAGAAGGGATAGACTGTGCGCTTTTTAATTAACTCCGGCCGGTCATTTCAGCAGGAATGACCCACGCATCGTATTCCTCTGCGGTCAAATAACCCGTTGCTAAAGCAGCCTCACGTAAGGTTGACCCCTCTTCGTGTGCTTTGTTCGCAATTTCGGCAGCCTTGTAGTAGCCGATTTTTGTATTCAAGGCAGTGACCAGCATCAGGCTTCCCTGAACCAATTGGTCAATTCGCTCACGATTGGGCTCAATTCCTTCAACGCAGTGAGCGCTAAACGACTCACACGCATCCCCGATCAACTGCGCTGATTCCAAAATGTTACGCGCCATCATGGGCTTGAACACGTTGAGTTCATAATGGCCTTGCGCACCACCGAATGTGATGGCGACATCGTTCCCAACTACCTGTGCGCAAACCATCGTCAATGCCTCGCATTGCGTCGGATTCACCTTACCGGGCATAATCGAAGACCCCGGCTCATTGGCCGGTATTAGAATCTCTCCGATGCCCGAACGCGGGCCCGAAGCCATCATTCGGATGTCATTCGCGATTTTATTGAGAGAAACAGCCAATTGTTTCAGCGCACCGTGCGACTCAACAATGGCGTCATGAGCGGCGAGCGATTCAAATTTGTTTGGCGCAGTGACAAAAGGATGAGCCGTGAGCCGTGCAATGTGTTCAGCAACACGCACGTCATAGCCCTCCGGGGTGTTGATCCCCGTTCCAACAGCCGTGCCGCCCAAAGCCAATTCTGACAAATGACCGAGCGTATTGCGCAGTGCACTCATGCCATAATCCAACTGCGCCACATAACCACCAAACTCCTGTCCAAGCGTGAGCGGCGTAGCATCCATTAAATGTGTTCTGCCAATTTTGACTACATCGCTGAATGCCTGGGCTTTCTGGTCCAACGCGTCCCGTAATTTTTGCACTCCAGGAAGAGTCGTTTCAACCACCATCTGGTAAGCCGCGATGTGCATCGCAGTGGGGTACGTATCATTGGATGATTGCGATTTATTCACGTCATCGTTGGGATGAACCGGGCGTTCCCCTTGCCCTAACGTTCCTCCGCTTAAAACGTGTGAACGATTGGCAACCACTTCGTTGACGTTCATATTGGACTGGGTTCCAGAACCCGTCTGCCAGACCACAAGCGGAAATTGGTCGTCCCATTTTCCGGCGATGATTTCGTCACAAACAGTAGCGATCAAATCCCGCTTTTCTATCGCAAGACCTCCCAACTCTGCATTCGTCAAGGCCGCTGCCTTTTTTAGGAATGCAAAGGCGCGTACAATCTCGATCGGCATGGAGGCTGGCGGACCAATTTTGAAGTTGTTCCGAGAACGCTCCGTTTGAGGGCCCCAGAGAGCATCCATCGGAACATTTACATCGCCAATCGTGTCCTTCTCAATTCGAAATTCGTTCATGATTTCTTCACATTGGGGCCGATTAAGCAGAAGCTTTTGCTCCCGAACCAGCTTGCATCAAAAAAGCTTTTAAAAATCCATCAATGTCTCCGTTCATCACAGCATCCACATTGGACGTCTCGTGACTTGTTCGCACATCCTTGACCATTTTATATGGCTGCATGACATACGAACGAATCTGTGATCCCCACTCAATTTTCTTCTTCCCGGCTTCAATTTCGGCGCGGGCCTCATGCCGCTTAGCCAACTCCATTTCATAGAGCTGCGACTTCAACAATTGCATCGCTTTCTCCTTGTTTCCAAGTTGAGACCTCGTTTCCGTGTTGTCAATCACAATGCCCGTTGGCGCGTGACGCACACGGACCCCAGTTTCAACCTTGTTTACGTTCTGCCCCCCTGCACCACCCGATCGGAATGTTTCCCATGTGATGTCAGCAGGACTCACTTCAATTTCAATGGTATCATCGACGAGCGGGTACACGTAGACGGAAACAAATGAAGTGTGCCTTCTGGCCTGGCTATCAAACGGGCTGATACGAACCAATCGATGCACCCCGTTTTCTCCCTTCAGCATGCCAAACGCAAAAGGACCTTCGAATTCCAAAGTCACTTGCTTAATACCTGCAACATCCCCTTCTTGAAAATCCAATTCCTTTACCTTGAATCCCGCTCGGTCCCCATACATCCGGTACATGCGCATGAGCATAGAAGCCCAGTCGCAGCTTTCTGTTCCACCCGCCCCTGAAGTAATCTGCATGACCGCATTGAGATTGTCCTCTTCTGCGCTCAGCATGTTTTTAAACTCCAAGTCTTCAATGGCCGAAACCGCCATTTTACACGCATCGTCAACTTCAGAAGCTTCAGCTTCTCCTGCCTTGACAAATTCAAAGAGCACCTGAATGTCTTCTACGGCCGACGAACATGCTGCGTGATTTTCAGTCCATGTTTTTAAAGTTCGCAAACGGCGCATCACCGCTTCTGCTTCCTTCGAATTGGTCCAAAAATCTGGGTCTTGTGTGCGCTTTTCTTCCTCTGCTATTTCAAGCAATTTGGAATCAATGTCCAGGTATACCCGCAATGCTTCCACGCGTTTGCGTAGGAGGTTGAGTTGATCAGTCGTTATCATACAGGGCAAAAGTAATCAGCGGGAGCCCAATGCCGCGAGCGAAGCCAAGATGTCCTGCAGATTGTATCCCTTATTTATTAAAAATCGGATCACTCGATCCCTTCGTTCAGGCAATTCAGCAGCCCGACGTTGAACCAATTCATTCAAGGTATCAAGAACGACCTCGCGTGACACCGCATCTACGGCAGTCTGGGCTTGAGACGTGGGAATCCCTTTGGAACGCAGCCCTGCGACAACACGATATGGCCCCCATTTTTTGTATTCCACATGTGCTCTCACATACCCCTGAATGTACCGCTCTTCCGACATGAAATCTTCTTTCATCATCCGCCAGACAGCCTGCTCTGCCTCATCTTCCGAGCCACCCCATTGAATGATTTTTCTTCGAGCATCCAACGCGCAACGTTCTTGCATTGAACACCATTTTCTCAATCGATCCAACCATTCTTCCATCCCAATCGTTTCTATTTGCTCGAAAGTAGCTTGAAAACAGGGGTTTGCCCGATATTTGCATTTAGAAATTTTAAAACCTGACCGATGCGGTCCGAGATCCTAACCCGTATCCAAGCCTTGCTTCAGCAAGATGACTTGGAAGCCATTCGTCAAGATGTTCGCTCTGCCATGGATGAATTCCGTGCGCTTACGAACGATGAAGTGCGCAAGCAACGTGAAACTTGGGCTGCCAGTGAAAAAGAGCCTGACGCTATTTTCGAATACCAAGGCAGTGCTGAGGAATTGGCATTTGAAGAGGCCATTACCACGTTTAAGGAACGCGAGAAAGTGTGGCGCAAGCAAGTCGCGGAAACCCAAAAAGCCAATCTTGAAAAGAAGCTGGCTATGTTGGAACGGCTGCGCCAGACGATTCAAGAAGAGGAGAATATCAGTGCCGCTTTTTCTGTTTTCAATGAAGTGCGCGAACAGTGGGATGCCGCAGGAGATGTCCCTGGAGACCAGTTCAAGGTGGTTCACGACCAGTATTACCGCCTTCGAGATGAGTTTTTTTACAACATCAACATCTACAAGGAGCTTAAAGACCATGACCTCAAGGTCAACCTGAAGAAAAAGGAAGCACTGCTTTTGGCTGCACAGGCCTTAGCGAGTGTTGAAGGAATCCGTGAGAGGGAAAAACAAGCCCGCGCAATTCAGAAGCAATGGCTGGACATTGGACCTTCTCCTCGTGAGAATTACCAAGAGTTGTCGACTCAGTTTTTCGGAATTATCCGGCCAATATTCGATGAAGTCAAGGCACATTTCGATGAGATCCGCGCTTCATTTACCGTTCATGCTGCTGAAAAAGAAAGCTTGATTGAGCAATTGCGGGAAGCTGTTGCTGAAGAAGTCGAAGCGAGTCACAGCGGTTGGCAAGCCGCAACCGCCAAAATCATTGCATTGCAAAATGCATGGAAGGCTACCGGGTTCGCTGGAAAAGATCAAAACGAAGTGCTTTGGGGAAAGTTTCGTGAATTGGCCGACGTTTTCTTTCAGAAGAAACAGCTTTTTTACGACGCCCAAAAAAGTGTTGGTAAGCAAAATAAACTTGAGAAAGTAAGTCTTCTTGAGCAAGCTGAGGCCACCGCTGCGAGTACCGATTGGAAGACGGCCGTTCCCAAAATGATGGCCCTGCAGAAAGCCTGGAAGGAAGTTGGTCCATGCCCTCCCAGTGAGGAACAGCGGCTGTTCCGCCGGTTCCGAAAAGTACAAGACCAATTTTTCACTGCACGAAAAGCAGAGTTTGCAGGACGCGATGCAGAGGAAAAGAAGAACCTGGAAGCCAAAGAGATCTTACTCAAGGAAATTGAGGCCTTCTCTTTAAGTGGTGAACGAAAGGCTGATCTGGATGCGTTAAAAGAATTTTCCTCGCGCTGGAACAACGTTGGCTTCGTCCCTCGGAAATCCATGGACGGAATTATGAATCGCTATCGTGCGGCCGTGGACGCGCTCTACGACTCACTGAGTGCACAACGGTCAGAGCGTGCTGTTGAGACGTACAAGCAACGGGTCGATCATTTGGTGAGCTCCAGTCCACAGCAAGTCCGACGCGAGCAAAGCATTTTGAGAGAAAAAATGGACCGGTTGAAGTCTCGGGTAACCAAAACAGAAGAAAATCTAGAACGGTTTACGGGGAAAGGAGCAGAAGCCATTCGTGATCAATATGAAAAATCCATGGAGGCGGACAAACGCGAAATGGAGGATATCAAAACAAAATTGACGCTGTTGCGACAAGCTTCACAACAGGAATCGAAACCTGAAGGCCCCGCGGAATCTTAAAGAGATCATGAGGTCATCTCTGCAGGCAATAGCTCGCATCGATAGCCTTGTTCCTGCAGCCAGATGAGATACGGACTCAGAATAGGCAACATGCGCGACGCCGATCGAGGAGAGTCGTGAAAAACGACAATCGATCCGGGTCGTGTGTTGATCATCAACTGTTCTAAGCACGATTCTGGGGTGTTTTTATCGTCGAAGTCTGCACTCAATACATCCCACATGACAATTTGCGTGTGGGGATGAAGCGCCTCTGCTTGTGCTTTGGTAATACGGCCATAAGGCGGCCGAAACCACGGACTCTGAACACGCTGTTGGCACTCCAAATAACTACGTAAGTAAGCCCGTTGTCCGGTGCCCCATCCGGATTCATGCCGCTGGGTGTGGTTTCCGATTCCGTGACCTGCAGCATTTAGTTCATCCAAAACCTCAGGGTAACGGTCCACGTTTTCTCCCACGCAAAAAAAGGTAGCTAGCGTGCTGAAATCGGCTAAGGTTCGCATCACTTCTCGTGTGATTTCAGGATGCGGCCCATCATCAAAAGTCAGGTACACTGCATTCTCTCCATGCATCTGTGCGGGCCCATTCCAAATGAGATGGGAAGCCAAGGCCTTGAGTAAGGGGGGAGTTTGACGCAAATACACTTCGCAAAGATATCCATGGACGTGGCTTTCACCTTGTCGCATCCAACTACCTTTGTGAAATCAGATTACGAAGATGGATTACGACTTTCGCTCAATCGAGAAACGCTGGCAAGAAACGTGGGACCGCAAAGCGGCCTATCGCGTAACAGAAACTAGCGACCGCCCCAAGTACTACGTGTTGGATATGTTTCCATATCCTTCAGGAGCCGGACTGCATGTTGGGCATCCATTGGGATACATCGCAAGCGATATATTCGCACGGTACAAACGGCTGCGCGGCTTCAATGTCTTGCATCCTATGGGCTATGACAGCTTTGGGCTACCTGCTGAGCAATATGCCATTCAAACAGGTCAGCACCCTGCCGTCACAACGGAAACGAATATTGCCCGTTACCGCGAACAGCTCGGACAACTGGGCTTTTGTTATGACTGGGATCGCGAAGTCCGAACGAGTGACCCCTCGTATTATCGTTGGACTCAATGGATTTTTGGACAACTTTTTGAATCGTGGTATGACACGAAATCGGAGTCTGCACAGCCAATTGAGGAATTGATTGAGGCCATTGAATCAGATCGTTGGGGCTCCCTTGTTCCTGCAGCAGCTTCAAATTGGTGGGAATCACTTCCGGCAGCTCTTTTGGCTCAGTGGGGAGAGGGGTTTTCTGGAAATCTCAACGCGCGTCTTTGGAAGGCCTGCACAGAACAAGAAAAATCGACCATCCTGATGCAGTTTCGGTTGGCGTATCTCGCCGACAGTGAGGTCAACTGGTGCCCTGAATTGGGAACCGTTTTGGCCAATGATGAAGTGAAGGACGGGCTGAGTGAGCGGGGAGGACACCCTGTCGTTCGCAAACGCATGCGGCAGTGGATCATGCGCATAACAGCCTATGCTGATCGCCTCGTCGCAAATTTGGACGATTTGAATTGGACCGATAGCATCAAAGAGGCCCAGCGAAATTGGATTGGAAGAAGTGAAGGTGCGTCTGTCACCTTTGGCATTGAAGGCCATGTAGGAAGTCAAATTGATGTGTTCACAACACGTCCAGACACGATGTACGGCGTGAGTTTCATGGTTCTCGCTCCTGAACATCCACTTGTTGATCTGATCACTACAGCGGAACAAACGGAAACAGTAAAAGCCTATCAAAAGGCTGCCGCACGCAAATCTGAACGTGACCGCCAAGGAGCGGGAGACAAAGACATCTCTGGCTGCGACACAGGAGCGTTTGCGATTCACCCCCTCACTGGTGCAAAGCTGCCCGTTTGGATTGCCGATTATGTGTTGGCGGGGTACGGCACAGGTGCGATCATGGCGGTTCCTGCCGGAGATGAGCGCGATTGGAAGTTTGCACAGCATTTCCATTTGTCCATCGCAAGCATTTTCAAAGGATTCGATTCGCAAGAAGCCGTTTGCACAGACAAAAAGGCCATTTTATGTAATTCAGAATCGCTCAATGAACTTCAAGCCGCAGATGCCATTCCAAAGGCAATTGCGCTCTTGGAGAAGCTAGGGAAAGGCCGGGGACTGATCAATTTTAGAATCCGTGACGCCGTATTCAGTCGGCAGCGATATTGGGGAGAACCGTTCCCAATCTATTATGAAAACGATGTCCCCAAATTGATTCAGGAGAAGCAGGTAACGCTTCCGACAGTGGACGCATACTTGCCAACCTCGGAAGGTGAACCCCCATTGGCTCGAGCGAATAAGGAGGATTGGAATGTCTTCGAAGGGGACCGCATGGAATACAACACCATGCCAGGATGGGCGGGATCAAGCTGGTACTTCCTCCGGTATATGGATCCGCAGAATGCTTCTGCCTTTTGCAGCCGTGAAAAATCAGACTATTGGGGACAAGTAGATCTGTATGTTGGTGGAGCAGAGCATACCACAGGTCACCTCTTGTATTCACGCTTTTGGACGAAGTTCTTATTCGATCGTGGATTCATCGGTTTCAATGAGCCGTTCAAGCAAATGATCAACCAAGGGATGATTCTTGGTCGGTCCAGCTTTGTCTACCGGATTCAGGGAACACAAACCTTTGTCACCGCTGAACAGCGTAAAGAACACAAGACACAGCGTCTTCATGTCGACATTGGACTTGTTCAAGCGGACAAATTGGATCTGGATGGGTTCAGAAAATGGCGCAGTGAATTCGCTGATGCTACGTTCATTTTAAATGCGGACGACTCTTACACCTGCGGGTATGAAGTGGAGAAAATGTCCAAGTCGAAATTCAATGTTCAAACGCCAGACGAACTCGTCGAGCGCTATGGAGCAGATACATTGCGCTGTTATGAGATGTTTTTGGGGCCCTTGACCCAGCATAAACCTTGGGATACGCAGGGGATCAGTGGGGTCCACAACTTTCTACGCAAGCTGAACCGATTGTATCAGACGGTCTCGGATGATACGCCCACAGACGATGCGCTACGCGCTTACAACAAGACGGTTCGGAAGGTAACAGAGGACTTGGATCGTCATGCATTCAATACAGTCATCAGCGCGCTAATGATTGGCGTTAATGAGCTGACAGATGCTGGGTGCCAATCTGCATCCATCCTCAAACCACTTGCTATACTTGTTAGCCCGGTAGCTCCGCACTTGGCCGAAGAGTTGTTTCAAATGGCAGGAGGTACTGGACTTGTTGTTTCTTCTGAATGGCCAGAATGGGATGAACAGTGGCTGACCAGCGATCACGTCATCTACCCAGTCTCATTCAATGGAAAGGTTCGGTTTCAAATGGAAGCGGCAACTTCGGCCGACAAACAGGAGGTCGAAACCCAGGTCTTAGCGGATGAACGTACGGCAAAACAATTAGAGGGCAAAGTCGTCCGAAAAATCATTGTTGTCCCAGGACGCATCATCAACATCGTCGCGAACTAACTCCTATTTAGCGTTACATAAAAGTGTTTGGTGCGTTATTTTATCGGTTTTATCTTGATTTTCTCTGGTAAAAATCGGACATTACGTTCTTGGGCCTAGTCCCGAACCAAAACTCGCTTGATGAAATTTCCGTTGCGGATTATTCTGTTGCTCACCCTTGGTGCAGCTATGACCTTACACCCTTTTGGGGCTAAAGCCAGCAGCTCATTGCTTCGAATGAATTTGGTGGATGGCTGCATGGATGAAATCGCTTGCAACTTCGACCCGACTGCGACAACAGATGATGGGTCTTGCGACTACTTCTCTTGCCTAATTGGCTGCATGGATTCGATGGCGTGCAATTTCAATGCCGCGGCATTGTACCCTAACAACGGAACCTGTGAATATCAATCCTGCTTCGGATGTATGGATATATCCGCTTGCAACTTTGACGACACAGCGACCATTCTGAATGAAAATGCGTGTGATTACACGTGCTTCGGATGCTCCGACTTCACGGCGTGTAATTTTGATTCCAACGCGACATTACCAAATCTCGCAGCGTGCTTCTACGCAACTCCCGATTTTGATTGCGAAGGAAACCCCACTGGCTGCGGTGGATGTGAGCCGCTTTTCATTGCTGATTTTACGGACGAAGCCGTGGAGTGCAGCGAGCAATTGCCGCTGACCAGTTTGGATACCGTTGTGGCCGTAGGAAGTTGCACCGGGGATACGTTGCCCCATGCCATGTTCGCCGCAGATATGCGAGATGATGTGGTCATCAATGCCGGGTTTACTGGCGTCGGAACCGGAACAGATGGAGCCATTCGCATCCTGGGTTTGACTTCATTGGGATTATCTGAGAGTGATTACTTTATTGAGACTGTTCCTCTCATTCTAACGCGTTTCTCCAACGGTGTAGCAACCCTTACAGGTGAAGTTGCCAATGCTGTAAACCCGCTTTTAACGTGGTCTGTGCATCTGACTTTCGAAGATGCCCAAACAGCAAGTACGTGGTTGGATGCTGACCCTTCACATGGATTGGTTGCCGCGAATGGATGTTCTATGGATCCGGACAATGTCCTGGTATACCGCCTCAAAGCGGACCAAAGCTTTTTGATCGGCAAGGACAGTTACCTCAATTCTTATTTGAAACTAAGCCACATGCCCTTCAATGAAAACAAACGATTTCAGTTGGGTCAAGGAGCAAATAGCAGCAACTGTGCGTATGGCTTTGGCGGTTGGTTTGCTTGGGAAGGTCAGGTGCTTGACACTCCCGTTGTGGGCATGACCGGAGATGTTGTCATCGATCTAAGCTCAGATGGAGTCAACGTGGTTCCGTGCGGATCAGAATCGACTGCCCTCTTCTATTCCGTGCTCAATCCGGATTGCGGACAATTGACCGAAGCCGCTCAGGTCTTCAATCGACTCGACATGTCGGCACCTGTATGGACTGGAGACTGCGCCGTTGAAATCACGCTGTGCGCGAATGAAAGCGACGTTTCTCCATCCATCCCATCGCCGTGTGAAATGGCATTCGAAGACGCCTGCAATGAACCGCTTTTGTTTTCCTTCACAGAAACGTTGGTGACAGGAGATACGTTGGATGGAGGGGCCTTTGTCCTTGAGAGGACGTATTCCGCAGAAGATTGCTCTGGGAACACCGGCGTCTTTATGCAGACCATCGCATTCGCTGGCGAAACGTGTCCTGAACAGATAGACCTCGTAGCACAAGAAACCCATGGCTTTTTCAACCACAATGCACTCGGTTCCAATGTTTCCTCCATGGGCGCTGATTGGATGATTGAAAGTGCGCCTTCAAGCGCTCCGTTCGTTCATCCTAACCCCTCAAAAGGAACCGCGTGGTTAAATTGGACAAGTCAACGCTCCGGGCAAACGACCCTTGAAGTCTTTCATGCAGATGGTTCAATGGCGTTAAGCCCCATCTTACTTCAGGTTACTTCCAATGAACACCAGCGCGTTCAGCTGCTTGGAACCACTCTGCCTGCGGGCATCTATTTCGTTCGCATCCTGTCAAGCGCCGGCAAACAAGTTGTTCCCTGGGTGGTGATTGACTGAAGGCACTGCGAAGCTCGCGTGACGAAGTCATGCCCTTATCCTTAGCGCTTTTCATACCTTGTGATTCAGTAAATTCATTTGGTATGACCCATACACATTCATCCGCTTCAGCCTTTTTTCGCGTCACGTTTCGTGTGCTCACCTCGCTGCTTCTGTGCTCCATTGCATGGGCTGGAATGGCACAAGACGCCAGTTATGATGGCTTGCCATACAATCCAGACAACAACAATGACGGGTTGATTGACGTCAGTGATCTACTCGTTTTCTTGCCGTATTACGGCGAGTCATTCATTCCAGATGGCATCATCCCAGTTGCATTTGGAGGAACCGGTTCTGCCAATGCCACAGGTGCCCGTGATTCGCTAGGTCTCTCCTCAATCAAAGATTCCATTTGGGGTTCGCCCGCCTCTACCTACACCTGGTCCAACGGGTCCATGCGGGTGATGCAGCGATTTGCTCAAGGCTATAACATCACTGCCACGGGATTATACGCGCATGCTTCAGGCACCAACACAAGTGCCACGGGGGCGTATTCCAATGCTCAAAATCGCCAAACGATTGCAAGCGCTACCTGTTCCAGCGCGGAAGGAGAAGGAACGACCGCAAGTGGCACCGCTTCACATTCGGAAGGAATGCTCTCTCAAGCAAGTGCATTAGCTGCCCACGCGGAGGGCTACAATACTGACGCTACATCGAATTACAGCCACTCTGAAGGGTACGCGACCCTTGCTGGAAGCACCGCTGCGCATGCCGAGGGATTTCAAACCAATGCCCTCGGATTGTACAGCCACACCGAAGGCCGTGAAACCGACGCAAGTGGCACCGCTGCGCATAGCGAAGGCCAGTATACCATCGCTTCGGGTGAATTGTCTCATGCTGAGGGATTCGAATCCATCGCAGATGGATATGCGAGTCATGCGGGCGGATATGGTTCAACCGCAACAGGCCTATATAGCCGAGCTACGGGTCGTTCAACCGTCTCAACGGCAACGGCCTCCTCTGCTTTTGGCAACTCAACCATAGCCGATCAGGAAAATTCCATGGTCCTGGGACAATTCAATTTAAGCGGCGCTACCGACGTCCTTTTTGCGATTGGAAATGGCTCACATGACAGCGCACGTTCCAATGCCATGGACATTCAGGCAGACGGAACCATGCGCCTTCAAGGCAATGCTGAGGTTGTCGGGGAGGTGTTCGTCGGAGATGTTGCCGTTCGTGCTACTCTCGATTCATTGACGAGTTCAATCTCATCTATGCAACTGACAATCATATCTTTACAAGCTCAAATTGAGGCCTTAACCGGCGGTGAATAAGCTCGTAAGAATGAAAAACAACGCATAAAAAAATCCCCAACCAAAGGCTGAGGATTTTCTCTACGTTCCCCGACCAGGACTCGAACCTGGAATAACGGCACCAAAAACCGGTGTGTTACCATTACACCATCGGGGAATGTGCATCGGCCAATTTTAGGTCCCAAGCGACGGCAAAGATAAAAAGGTTTCCCTTAAGAAAAAGCCAAACGTTACACTTCCTTTATCTTGGTGGCATGCTGCAATTATTGAACTTGATCGGATCGGAATTAAAACCTGCGAATGACGGGGAATGGCTTGACCAAATAGAACCGGCTACGGGAGAAATTACGGGACGATTGCCTCGATCAAAAGCATCTGATGTTGACCAGGCGTATGCCGCTGCTGCCCAAGCCTTTCCAACGTGGAGTACCACCCCTGTTGAAGGCCGTGCAGCCTGTTTGAGGAAGTTGGCGCAGCTCATTTCGCACAACAGTGCACAGCTTGCAGAAGCGGAATCTCGCGACAATGGAAAGCCCATTTCGTTGGCCCAAAGCGTGGATATCCCTCGAGCAGAACAAAATCTCGCATTTTTCGCAAGTGCCATCGAACAGTTTCCATCGGAAGCACACATTCCAGCAGGACCTTCCCACATCAACTACACCCATCGAAAACCGATCGGAGTCGTGGGGTGCATCTCACCTTGGAACCTTCCTCTCTACCTCTTCACCTGGAAGATCGCACCTGCACTCGCCGCAGGCAATTGCGTCATTGCCAAACCTTCCGAAATTACGCCCGTGACAGCCTGGATGCTATCGCAATGGGTGCTTGAGGCCGGATTCCCTCCTGGCGTGCTCAACATTGTTCACGGCCTTGGCCCAGAAGTCGGGCAAGCCATTGTTTCGCACCCTTCCATCAAAGCCATCTCATTCACGGGAGGCACAGTCACCGGAGCTCACATTGCCCGCACTGCAGGTCCCATGTTCAAAAAGATGAGTCTTGAGCTTGGAGGCAAAAACCCGGCAATCATCTTCGCCGATTGCGATTTCGAAAAAGCATTGCAAACGACCATTCGTTCTTCGTTTGCGAATCAAGGACAGATTTGCCTTTGCTCATCGCGGATCCTCATTGAAGATTCCATTTACGATCGCTTCCGAGATGCCTTGATTGAAAAAGTGGGACGGATGCAGCCCAATGATCCCATGATTCCGGGAACCAAAATGGGCGCCGTGGTATCTCTTGCCCATCGGGATAAAATAATGGAGCATATCCAATCTGCTCAAGCAGAAGGAGCAACATTGCTATGCGGTGGAAGCATCGCCGATGCTCCGAACGCGCGCTGCGAAGGGGGGTATTTCGTTCAACCAACCGTCTTTGAAGATGCCGGTCCCGAGTGTAGAATCAACCAAGAAGAAGTTTTCGGACCGGTCATCACACTGCAACGATTCCACACAGAGAATGAGGCCGTTCAACTTGCCAATTCCAGTCCTTTTGGATTGGCTTGTACCATTTGGACTCAACATATTGGGAAAGCTCACCGCGTTGCAGCCGGTGTTGAAAGTGGCATCGCATGGATCAACTGCTGGTTGGTCCGCGACCTAAGAACTCCTTTTGGTGGAGTGAAAGACTCTGGAGTCGGTCGAGAGGGCGGTTGGAACGCTTTGCAGTTCTTTACTGAACCTCAAAACGTCTGCGTTTCTATCACCTGACAGGGTGGAAAAAGATTGAACTCGTTACACGTAGGATTTTCACCACATATACTCACCGCCTTTGTCCATATTGGATTTTTGGCCGTTCGTAAAAAACCATCCGAGTGTATGGTCAATCCAATGTGAAAGCGCGCGTAGTTTATTGTAAACCATGGATGCAATGATTACGTTAATAGTCAAATTTATGTCACAATGACACTATATGAACATTTCGTTCTTAATAAAATTGTCCTCTGAAGACTAAACTTATTTACCGCCTGATGAAATTGGGGGGTTATACCAATTTCAGATCATGCGACTCTCTTCGGCTATTCTTTCCGCACTAATTCTTCTGACGGCATTCTCTGGATGCGTTTCAATGAAGCAATTCGATGCCTTACAATCTGACTTCGACACACTGGAGCGAAAAAGTCAGATGCTCACATTGGCGAGTCAAGATGGCGAAATCGACCGTCGGGAACTCAGTGGCCGTGTCAATGTACTTACCAAAGCACAACAACAACTGGCTCTTGATACAGCTCGATTGGGTCGTGAGGTAACGAGGGTAGAGGCTGACATTGAACGACTGCGTGAATTGAACGATGTATTGACATCCGAAAGTTCCTCCAAGATGGCCGCCATCAATGAGGAAAATCGGGCATTGCTCGCAGATCTAAGTCGCGTTCGTCAAGAACTTCAATCCCAAGAAGATGCGTTGAACGAGTTGAGCCGTAGTCTCGAATTGCGTCAATCACAATTGGCTGAGCGCTCCAAACGCGTTCAAGAATTGGAAGGACTTCTTGCCGCACGTGATGCCGCAGCAGAAGCATTGAGAAGTCAACTTGCCCAAGCTTTATTGGGTTTCGCAGACCGCGGATTGAGCGTAGAACAACGCAACGGAAAAGTCTATGTTAGTTTAGAAGCACAGCTTCTCTTTCCCTCAGGAAGCACTCGAATCAACACCGACGGTCAGCAGGCTCTCCGAGACCTCGCTGCGGTAATCAGCAGCCAGGAACAACTGGAGATCATTGTAGAAGGTCATACAGACACGGATCAACTCTCATCGACTTCGATACCAAAGAACAACTGGGAGTTGAGCGTCTTGCGTTCCACGGCTGTTATTGAGATCCTGACTGTGTCAGGTGTCAGCCCAAATGCTCTTGCAGCATCTGGTCGAAGTGAATACCACCCGTTGGATGAAACAGACAAGGCCCGCAATCGCCGCATTGAAATCATCATTGCACCGAACTTGGACCCGCTGTTCGACCTCATCCGATTACCGGAATGAGCCGTTCAATGCACCTTGGATTGTACTGTACTAATTAGGCCTGCCCGGTCAGAAGGCCCGTCATTAAGGCAATGGAACCATAAAGGTTCCTTGCGCTAAGTTGACGCTAGCTCCCGTTCCTGCCACCACCGTTCCCATGAACGTGCCGACAATGATTCCGCCTGGATTCGTATCAACGTAAGTAATGTCAACGGTAACTCCACCACCAAACGAAGTCGCGTAAGACGTGCCTGCTGCGTCCGTATAAGCTGCGGCTGTAGGCATGGAAGTCGGGTTACATTGAATGGTGATTCCATTTTGCCATCCTAAAGCAGGCTCGTCCAAGAACAGTCCCATTTCACCTCCCGAAAGCGGGGTTCCCAATATTCCAATGGATCCACCTGTTAAGGTTCCAACCACTAGAGGCCCTTCAGCCAACATCGTTGTTCCATTGACTTTCCAAGTCATCATGGCCATGCATTCAGGACAAAAGTCTCCACCACAATCAATGTATTGCTCGTCACCATCCAACAGGCCGTTTCCACAGTTCACTCCAGGAGGACATGTTGGACATTGATCTAGAGGAGTTCCATCAGAGCAAGCGACGAAAAGACCATTGAGGTAGTCTCCTCCGCAATCAACAGCGACTTCGTCTCCATTCATGATTCCGTCACAGCATGTCGGACACGCATCTTCGCAGCCATCACCGCAATCCACTGCAGCTTCGTAGCCATTCAACAGACCATCATCACACAGCTCACCACAGGCGACGCCTGTAGATCCTCCGCAATCAATTCCATCTTCGCCTGGATCCAATTGACCATTGAAACTGGGGTCACATGGATCACACTCTCCACCGCAATCAACCCACTGCTCTCCAAGCAAAACGTCGTATTGACTGTTCTCGCAAGGATCACATGGAGGGCAAATGGACCCTCCACAGTCCACCAATTCCTCTCCGTTATTTAAAATGCCATCATAGCAATTTTCGGGGATTTTATTGTCGTCATTTAAACACGCGCTGAACAAAGCTGTCAAGGCGAACAAAGAGAAAAACAGTGTGATGGAACGAATTTGTGGCATCAGGAATCGATTTAATGAAGGCGTTTGCAAGTTCATTGTCCTAAATTAGGCAGGGCCAAGATAAGTTGAAGGCGTCAACTCCGCATCCTTTTCAACCAACTTGGCATTACAAATCAATGGAAAACAGCAATTGGATCGTAAAAACGAAGCCGGGTCAAGGTGAAATTGAACGTCTCATGGAAGACGCAGGCCTCACCCAATTGGTTGCGTCTCTTCTTTTACAACGGGGATTGAGTCAAGTAAAAGACGTCGTTGATTTCTTAAACCCGGGCTTCACAGCGCTGCACCATCCATTGCTCATGAAAGACATGCGCAAGGCGGTCAATCGCCTGCATGAGGCCATCGAGGATGAAGAACGTATTTTGATTTATGGTGACTACGACGTCGACGGAACGACTGCTGTTGCTATGATGGCGAGCTACTTGGAAGGTGTTGGAGCACAAATCAAAACGTACATTCCCCATCGCTACGACGAAGGGTATGGCGTCAGCGCTGAAGGGGTCCAGTGGGCCACTGACAATGGCTATTCCTTGATGATTACCCTAGACTGCGGCACAAAGGATTTCAGCTCCATCCAACAAGCCAAGGAGCAAGGCATCGATGTGATCATCTGCGACCACCACCTTCCCGAATCAACGCTTCCTGAGGCCTACGCCATCCTGAATCCCAAGCAATCCGATTGCGACTATCCCTTTAAAGAACTTTCTGGCTGTGGCGTCGCGTTTAAATTGCTTCAAGGCCTCGCTCACACGATGGATCTTCCGGAGGGGGGTGTTCTAGAGGAATTGGATCTGGTCGCCATCAGCATCGGTGCTGACCTTGTAGAACTCACGGACGAAAACAGGATCATGGCGTCACAAGGACTTAAGCAATTGAAAAAACGCCAGCGGCCCGGGATTTTCGCTTTGATGCGTGCCGCAGGAATCCAGCAAGCACCGCAAAGTGTTCGCGACATTAGCTTCACGCTTGGCCCGCGAATCAACGCCGCAGGCAGAATGGACCATGCCCAGCGTGTTGTCGATCTACTGATGGAGAAAAGCGAACATCGGGCTACAGAAGTGGCCCGCGAAATCGAAGAGATGAACTTGAAGCGTCGAGAAGTGGATGAAGCCACAACCGAACAAGCCTTTGCTCAGCTCGAAAAATCAAATCCAAAGGCATTCTGCACGGTTGTATCCGGAAAAGACTGGCATCGAGGTGTGGTCGGAATTGTAGCTAGTCGATTGATTGAGAAGCGCTTTCGCCCCAGTATCGTCCTATCCGAGGAAGACGGTATTCTGATCGGAAGCGCCCGGTCGGTAGATGGCGTTGACATCCACAGTGCCTTGGAAGAGTGCGCTAGTTTACTCTCCCAGTTCGGAGGCCATACCATGGCCGCTGGTTTGAGTTTGCCAACAGAAAATTTAGATGCCTTCAAGGAACTGCTAGAAGCCGCTGTCAAAAAACAACTGGGACAGGTTCCGCCACAACGAAAAGTGCATTGTGATCAGGAGGTTCAGCTCTCAGACCTGACTTTAGAGGCATTCCGGGAACTGCAACAATTGGAACCCTTTGGGCCAGGAAACCCCACCCCCGTTTTTATTTTAAAGAATGTTCAATGTCTTCGTCCACCTCGGACCATCGGTGTTCAAGGGAAACATTTGAAAATCACGATTGGTCATCCTGAAAATGAGCAGCAGTCCATTGATGCCATCGGATGGAACATGGGGCTTCTCGCCTCTGATATTAAGAAATGGAACCGTCTCGACCTTGCTTTTACGCTGGTTAAAAACACCTGGAAGCCACGAGGATGGGAAAACCGGACGGAGTTGAATTTACACTTGCGATCAGTCCGAGAAACGGGGACGTGGGAGGGCCAATAAGGTTCTATCAACATAAACCCACACGTCTCGGCTGCTCTATTCCGCCTCGGGTGCGATCACATGAATATCGCGTTGCGGGAAAGGAATGCGGATTCCCTCTTTTCGGAATGCTTCATCAATGCGAAAGCGGATGTTGCTCGAAATCACACGACGCGACCACGGCTGGTTCACCCAGAAATACACACTGAAATTCAAGGAGGAGTCGCCAAAATCTTGAAATAAAGCGGCCGTTTCCTTGCGCCGAATGACAAGAGACTCAGCATTCGCGCACTCAATTAAAATCCGTTCGACCATCTTGGCTTCACTTCCATAGGCCACTCCCACTTTGACTTCCAACATAGACGCCGTATCACCTTGCGTAAAATTACGCACCGTCTGGCCTGAGATCAGACCGTTGGGCATCACAATCAGATTGCCATAACGTGTGATCACCCGGGTCGATCTCAAGTCGATGCGTTCAACGCGCACCAACATGCCATCGACTTCCAATTCATCTCCGACGCGAACACCTCCTTCGAACAACAATACAAATCCCGAAATCACATCATTGAAGAAGTTTTGAAGGCCGATACCTACACCGACCAACAACGCCGCTGAACTCGCCCACAACAAGGTCAAATCAACCCCAATCGTTTCAAGCGCTATCGCAGAAGAGATGGCGTAAATCAGGGTCCGAAGCAAGCGCAATATCATGAAGCGCTTGCCCTCTTCAATATTGGTTTTACGGAAGACACGTCCCAAGAGGACCCTCAAAAACCAGATCAAAAGTTGGGCGATCGCAATCACCAAAATCACGATCAGAATATCACTGAGTGTGAAATCCACATTACCCCACTGAATGCCCGACTGAATCAATTCCTTCATTGCGTCCTTTTACTTCCGACCTCCTGATAGACTACGGGAGGATAATTGACCCAAAGTAACGCGCTATTTCGCGCTTTTGTGCATCCAATAGCTTTCGTTTTTCAAGCAAATCACGCATTCCATGAATGGCCGTCTCATCACCGGCATCCACCTCAGCTGACAACGCAATCAAACCCTCTTGAACACGCAATATTTCTTGTCTGTTTTCATTCATTTTCAGCTGGTGCATGGAGTCCATCATCGCCTTGTTTAACTGATCCAACTCACGCGCTGGATAAATCTGATGCACTTCCCCCCACCGTTCACTTACGTGGTTCTTTACAATCGTAGAATCTGTCACCAGTTGATGAATGGAAGTATCCTGATGCGAGAGGAGATCCAAACTTGATGGCACTTGCCCTTTTTCCAAGGCTTCTAAGAACAGCGCATGTATTTTTTTGCAAACGGGGTCCTGCATAGGCAAGTCATTCTCTTCCAATTGATGCAGCATCAATTCAGCGAAAGACACCTCCAGTTTTTCAGGTTTTGGGACTGCGGTCGTGTCCGGTTGTTCAGCTTGCACCTCTTCTGCATCATCCGCCTCCGGCTCAACATCTACAAACAATGTTTCCTTGCCATAGGTGATCAACAGACGAATGAGGTCACGTTCCAACAAGGTGCGATGGTCGATGGCCATCTCGTGATCTGATCCCCCTAATTCTATAGGAGGCGGCGCGCTTTGATCACCCCAGTTCTGAGGTACCTGAACCCCTTGCGGCGGTGCCGACTGAACCCCCGACTGGCGCGCCCTGAAGGCATCGCGCTTCGCTGCTTTTTGCTCCTGCACCAGCTTTAAGCGCTGGATTTTATTGATCTCGAGCTGCAACTTCTCCTCGGACATCCCCAATTCCTCCGAAGCCAACTTCAAATAAACGCCTTGCTGAATGCCATCGGGAATGGCCGCAATGGATTCCATCACACTATGAATCATCTCAGCACGTTTTACCGGGTCTTGGCCCGCTTGCTGAGATAGCAACTCCATTTTAAATGCAACAAAGTCCTTGGCTTCTTCCGCAATATGTCGCTTGAGTTCTTCGGAGCTGACCTTCTTGCTAAAACTATCTGGATCGTCGCCGTCAGGGAACAAAACGACCTGTACGTTCATTCCCTCCGCCAACAGCAAGTCCACTCCCCTTAAAGACGCTCGAATTCCCGCTTCATCGCCATCAAAAAGAACCGTAACGTTCTTGGTGTAGCGACGGACCAATTTGATTTGCCCATCTGTCAGAGCCGTTCCACTGGAAGAGACCACATGCTCAATGCCTGCCTGGTGCATGGCCATCACATCCGTATATCCTTCTACCAAGAGCACCCGGTCCTCCTTGGCAATGGCTGGCTTTGCCAAGTGGATGCCAAACAAAACATCCCCTTTGTGATAAAGAATACTCTCCGGACTATTGAAATACTTTGCTGATTGCTTGTCGTTGCGCAGGGTTCTTCCGCCAAAGGCAATGAACCTTCCGGTGACATCCCGAATGGGGAACATGACCCGGCCTTTAAAAAAGTCCCAAAGCCTTCCGTCCTTGTCTTTTGAAAGTCCCAAAGCCAGCAAACGCTCTTTCGAATATCCCGCATTCTGAGCTGCGACGCTCATGGATTCCCATTGATCAGGACAATAGCCAACATTGAATTTCTTGAGAATATCGGGGCGGAATCCCCGGCTTTCGAAATAGGTCAGTGCGATGGCCTTGCCTTCCTTTGACTCGTGCAGCTCCTTGGTGAACCATTGCTGTGCCCAAGCATTGAGGGCAATGAGACTTTCACGTTCCGTTGACGCTGCTCTTTGTTCTGGAGAAATTTCCTCCTCCTCTATTTCAATGCCGTAACGCTGTGCAAGCTGCTTGATCGCTTCTGGAAATGAATATTTCTCAAGTTCCATGAGGAAGTTCACGACACTTCCGCCCTTCCCGCTTGAAAAGCATTTGAAGATGCCCTTTTCCGGTAAAACATAAAAGGACGGGGTCTTCTCGTTCGTAAATGGACTGAGTCCTCGGAACGAACTGCCCGACTTCTTCAACTCAACATAATCCCCCACGACGTCTTCAATGACGGCGGTTTGAATGACCTGGTCTACGAGGTGCGGGGGAATCATGGTTTTACAACAAGTGAACTTCAAATGTAAGGATAGCAACGCTAGCAAGAAAATCAGAAGTCTCATCGCCTTGACATCGCAGAATTCGCGCTAGATGTTAATGGTTGTTGAAGAAATATTGGTCCGTCGCCGTGGGGGTTATCTTTACTCCACCATCTTATGCCACGCGCTCGAAAACATCCCATCCCCTGGTTCGTTTTGGCCATGATCATGGCCTTCATCACCATGAGTACAGTCCAAATCATTTGGCTGCGCTCTTCCATTCAGATGAAGAAGCAGATTTTTACAGACAATGTTTTTCATAGTTTGAGTCAAGTAGGCGATATCGCAACGCGACCAACAACCGGCATTCTGCAGCTAGAATTAGAGGCTCTTTCTCAAGAACAAGCTCAGTCCAATTCATCTTTGGTTCAACAAGGAAATGCAACAATTGGAGGAGGATTGGACGAGGTCGACGCGCGCATGTTGCGACGCTTCGATGCCTTCCATCTTGACAGTCTCATCGGAAAGAGTTTGGAACAACACGGCATTGATATTCCTTGGGTAATGGGTGTTTTCGACCGCTATGGACAACCCGTTCGATTGGCAGAAACCGACGAGAAATACCGCCCAAATTTGGAGATCACCGCGTTCCAAACGGCAGCCGAAACACTGAGTATTCGGCTTCATTTCCCTTCCTTGCCCCGTCATTTGTTATACAGCCTCTTGGGTCAGTTTGCTTTGACCGGCCTGATGCTTTCCATCATCGCATGGGGATTTTTCTCTGCTGTTGTTGGCGCGGCTCGTGGCAAACGCATCGACCGCATCCGGCGCGATCTCATGAACAACCTGACCCATGAATTGAAAACCCCCATCAGTACGATTGGTCTCGCATCAGAGGCTTTGGGGGATCCAGACATGCTCAAGGATCCAGACGGCACAAAGCACTACATCGCACTCATTAAGGAGGAAAATAAACGCTTGGCCGTTCTGGTTGAAAATGTGCTTCAAGCAAGTCTGGCCGATTCAGGAAAAATGCAGCTCTTCTTGCAACCCGTCAACGCCCATGACTTGATCAAAGAAGTTCTGCGGAATTTGGCGATTCAAATCCGCAAACGCGGAGGGAAGGTTGAGCTGCACTTGGACGCTTCGAATCCCCTCATTGAGGCGGACCGCATCCATTTCACCAATGTCATTTTCAATCTTGTTGACAACGCTTTGAAATACTCTTCAGGCGACCCCATGCTAACAATTTCCACAGTTCAAGCAACAGATGGGTTGGAATTGCGTTTTCAAGACAACGGAATTGGAATCGGTAAAGAACATTTAGGCAAGGTCTTTGATAGACTGTATCGTGTACCGACAGGAAACGTTCATGATGTCAAAGGATTCGGTCTTGGTCTCAGTTACGTTAAAACCGTTGTTGATCGCCATAACGGAACGATTCGCGTTGAAAGTGAACTTGAGCAAGGAAGCACGTTCGTTCTTCTTTTGCCTCAATAGTCTTGCGGTGCTTTTCCTCTGTCGTGCAACCAAATCAGAAGTACTAGTGTATTGTTATTGTGATGTGTCCAACCCGAAATTGAGGCGTCTTAAACCTGCTAATCACGAACACCCATGAGTCTTAAACCCAACCCAAGTATTCTGCTGTGTGAAGACGATCCCAATCTCGGCCGATTGCTCCATGATTATTTGAAGGCTAAAGGCTTTGATACGACCTGGGCAAAAGATGGCGTTGAAGGATTGAAGGAGTTTCATCGGTCGGCTTTTGACTTTGTGATTCTCGATGTGATGATGCCCCGAAAGGATGGATTTGAGGTGGCCGAAGAAATTCGGAGAGAAAGTCGTCATTTACCGATTCTGTTTTTGACCGCACGCTCGACAAAAGAAGACACCCTGGAAGGATTCAAAGTGGGAGCGGACGACTACATGACCAAGCCGTTTAGCATGGAAGAGTTGCTGCTTCGCATTCATGCTATTTTGCGACGCTCTGCCGCTCTTCCGGAAAATGACGAGACCGTCGGAGCGCTGAACATCGGGTCTTTCGATTTTGACTACAATACGCAGAAACTGCGATTAGAAGGGACTGAACAGCGGCTGACCACCAAGGAAAACGAGCTGCTCTTTCTCCTTGCCAAGCACAAAAACAGCCTACTCGAGCGCAACTTTGCGTTAAAGAGTATCTGGGGTGATCCAAACTACTTCAATGGTCGTTCAATGGATGTCTACATCGCAAAGTTGCGCAGGCATCTCAAACCAGATGACTCCATCCAAATCATCAACGTGCACGGAAAAGGATTCAAAATGATCTGCCCCGAATAACGCCATTGAGCGATCTGGCACGGTATTGGAACGTTTGGAGGGGTAACCCCTTCAACTATTTCTGCTATGAATGAGCCAAAAACACCGCGATTGTTTCCCCTTGGGTTCATTGCCGCATTGTCCATCACGCTAGCCTCTTTTGAATGGACCACAATGGAATGGAGTGAACCAGCTGGATGGAGTTACCAAGCAACGAGTTTGCTGGAAAGTGAAGTTGCCCCTGTTTCCGTACCAACCAAACCTGTTCCACCACCCAGGCCTTTCATCAACCCGCGCGTGGTCTCTCAACTCACTGAGCCCAATTCTGCGGCTCCACTGCCCGATCCGAATTCCGACATCCAACTGGGTCCATTGCACGACTTCAGTTCGTACGGTGACGGAAATGGTGACGGCACCGAAGAGTTTGAAATCGAGACCGTTCTGCTCGCAGAACACATGCCGCGATTTGCCTTCTGCACCAATGTTTTGAATCAGGATCAAGAGCGATTTTGCACGGAGGCAGAGATGATCCGACTGATTCAATCGTGTGCGATTTTCCCGAGAATACTAGTGGACGCGGGGGTTGGAGGTGTGGTTTTTCTTCAATTCAACGTGGATGAATTCGGTGACGTTTCCAGTCCATCCATTTTAAAAAGTGCTCATCCAGATTTGGACCAATCAGCCCTTGAAGCCTTGAATTGCCTTCCTCAAATGATCGCAGGAACACAACATGGAAAACCGGTTCGAGTAACCTACACGATTCCCGTGCGATTTACCGTCCGTTGACTCCTCGAATGCACTTGCAAAATCCGTTGGGTTTGCGGCTTGTATTCCCTACCTTTGCGTGCCTTTTAAAGCACTGCATTCGTGGCCAATACGCTCAAAATACTCGCCGGTTCGACTTCCAAAGTTTTTGGAGAATTGGTCGCGCAATCATTGGGGACACAATTAGTCCCCGTTAAAACAACGCGTTTTAGTGATGGTGAGTTCACAGTAAGTATCGAAGAAACCATCCGTGGACAGGAGGTTGCGATCGTGCAATCAACCTATCCACCTACGGACAATTTGATGGAGCTATTGCTCCTAATTGATGCGGCCAAGCGCGCAAGTGCCAAACGCATTATTGCGGTCATGCCATATTTTGGATTTGCCCGACAAGACAGAAAAGACAAGCCACGTGTTGCCATTGGAGCCAAGTTGGTTGCCAATTTGCTTACCGCTGCGGGCATTGACCGTCTCATCACGATGGATCTTCATGCGGATCAAATCCAGGGGTTTTTCGAAATCCCCGTTGACCACTTGTTTGCCAGCACACTCTTTATCCCATACCTCCGCGCATTGGATCAAGACAACTTGTGCATTGCAACACCGGATACAGGCGGAACAAAACGAGCAAATTCGTATGCGAAATTGCTTGGTGTGGATATGGCCATTTGTTACAAGCAACGTAAAGTTGCCAATGAAGTTGACAAAATGACTGTCATTGGTGAGGTTGCTGGAAAAGATGTTGTCATCGTAGACGACATGTGCGATACCGCTGGCACGCTCACCAAAGCTGCGGCACTCATGATGGAACACGGCGCACGCTCTGTGCGAGCCATGTGTACACACGCTGTCTTGAGTGGCCCTGCTTATGAGCGCATCCAAGAAAGTGTGCTTACTGAATTGGTCGTATCCGATAGTATTCCTTTGAATACGACAAAACAAACAAACAAAATCAAGGTCATTTCGGCCGAAGATATGTTTGCTCAAACGTTAATCTGTCTGATGGAAAATCGTTCCATCAGCTCTTCTTTACTTATTCATTAATTATGAAAATTGCATCATTGAGCGGCTCTCCAAGAGAGAGCGTAGGAAAAAAAGATGCGAGTCAACTGCGTCAGAACTACCGGGTACCCGGAGTCATGTACGGCACTGGTTCGCAAGAGCATTTTTCCATTCCAGAATTGGAAATCACCAAGTTGGTTGTCAATCCTGATGTCTTCCAAATCAAATTCGAATTCAACGGAAAAACACATGATTGTGTGATTCAAGAAATTCAATTTCACCCGGTTACTGACCGTGTGATCCACTTGGATTTACTCCAGGTCGTTGAAGGCAAGCCGATGCGTGTTGAATTGCCATTGCGCACCACTGGAGTTTCTCCAGGAGTGATGAATGGTGGTCGTATTCAAATGTTGTTCCGCCGCATCCCTGTACGCGGTCTTGCTGTTGATTTGCCTGAAGAGATTCTTGTCAACATCGATAGCTTGGATATCGGCGACAACGCTCGTGTTGGAGACATTGATGTTCCCAATTGCGAAGTTCTTTTAAACGACTCTGCTTTGTTGGTTGCTGTTAAGCGCACTCGTGCTGCAATGTCCGCTGATGCGGAGGTTGAAGAGGAGGGTCAGGCCGCTGCAAGTGACGATTCTGCTGCATAATACCGTTCAAGGGCAATGCTATTGCCATTGAAGAGAAAAGCATGAAATACCTCATCGTCGGTCTCGGTAACCCCGGTAAAGAATATGAGGACACCCGACACAACATTGGGTTCAATGTTTTGGATGCCATCGCCCAGAAACGGGAAACTTCTTTTGAGGTTTCCCGACTGGGCGATGTTGCTTCCGTAAGATTTAAGGGACGGACACTGGTGCTTCTCAAGCCATCGACCTTTATGAACCTCAGTGGAAAGGCTGTCCGGTATTGGATGGAAGCTGAGAAGATCCCCTTGGAGCGGGTCTTGATTGTTACCGATGACCTCGCTATGCCCTTCGGGTCTCTTAGGCTGCGCGGAAAAGGAGGAGCGGGAGGCCACAACGGGTTAGAAAATATTGAGACCACGTTGCAGACCCCGAGCTATTCCCGACTGCGATTCGGAATTGGCTCCGATTTTCCACAAGGTCAACAAGTTGATTATGTACTCGGAAAATGGGGTAGAATAGAGTCTGAAGCCCTCATAGAACGATTGATACGTTGCGATGAGTTGGTCTGCAGTTTTACGACTGCTGGATTGGAGCGTACAATGAACACGTTCAACAACACCTGAACCGCTTTAGGGCTGTTCGTACAACATATTGTTGCTGATGTAATTCAGAACGGTGTCTGGCAACAAATACCGAATGTCTTTGTGTTCCTGTATCGCTTTGCGCAGGTACGTCGAAGAAATACTGATCATTGGAGCGTCGCACCAAACAACATGCGCATGGTCGACGGGGATTCGATCCTGATCGCCTTCTTGCTTTGTGGGAGTGCGCTGTTCGGCCCCAACACTTCGTCTCGGATAGACCAAAATTCGATGGTGTGTTACCAATTCCCAATGGTCTTTCCAGGTATGCAAATTGTGAAAGTTGTCTTCACCAATGATAATGCTGAAATTAACTTCGGGATACTCTCCACGAATGAAGCGCATAGTGGCTGCTGTGTAATTGGGAGAAGGCAACGCAAACTCTACGTCACTTCCTTGCAATAGTTCATTCTCTGCAGTCGCTAAATGGACCATCTGCAATCGGTGTTCTTGCGCCATCAATTCAACGGAATCCTTTTGTGGATTCAGCGGGGTAACGACCAACCAAACTTCATCTAAATCCGTGTGCGTTGCCATGTGATTTGCAATCACCAAATGCCCCATGTGAATGGGGTTAAACGTCCCGAAGTAGAGCCCGATTTTTCGACGTGCTTGCTGAGGATTGGACATGGTCGCTATTCTTCGGGAGTCGTTAAGTGGTCCAGCGTCAAGCCCAGATGGTTTGTGACCAAATCCGCAGCTTCTTTAAACGCTTCATCCAAATTGGTGTTGATCAGAATTCGATCAAAATGGATGTTTTGCTTCCATTCCCATTCTGCCTTTTCCATCCGCTCGTCGATGCGTTCTTTCGAATCCGTGCCACGGCCTTCAAGGCGATTCCGAAGCTCCTCCAATGAGGGGGGCTGCACAAATACAGACAATGCTCGATCGCCTAATGCTTCGCGCAACTTCAGACCACCAACGACATCGACATCGAACAATACTGTTTTTCCTTCTGACCACAACCGCTCCAATTCCGTTCTTAACGTGCCGTAAAAAACACCTTCATATACCTCCTCCCATTCGACCAATTCACCCTTTGAAATGCACTCATTGAAGGCAGGTACCTCCAAAAAGAAATAATCCTTTCCATGCTCCTCTTTCCCCCGAGACACACGCGTTGTCGCGCTAATTGAAAAACCCAGAGGTAGATTCGTTTTTCCAAGTAAATACCGCACGATCGTGGTCTTACCTGAGCCTGAAGGGGCGGAAAATATGACAGCCTTTCCACTCATGGTTAAAGCACATTGAGCACCTGCTCCTTTATTTTCTCGAGCTCGTCTTTCATCTGAACAACGAAACGCTGAATCTCGGCATCATTGGCTTTGCTCCCTAGCGTGTTGATTTCGCGTCCCATCTCTTGGGCAATAAACCCTAGTTTTTTTCCTTGACCAACCTCCGCATCCAGCATGTCCAAGAAGTACAGGCTGTGTGCTTTCAAGCGCACGCGCTCTTCAGAAACATCCATCTTTTCAATGTAAAAAAGCACCTCCTGCTCAAATCGATTCTCGTCCAATCGTCCCCGATCTTTGATCTCATCAAAATTCGATTGGATCCGACTACGAACTCTTTCAATCCGTGCCGTGAGTAACGGGTCTAAATCCGACTCCAACGCCAAAATGCGCTCAACACGCTGACGAAAATCCACCTCCATGGAGGCGCCTTCGTGATTGCGGTAAGCGATGAATTGTTCTGTTGCTGAAGCAATCAATTGAGCCAAAGCCGTCCATTCCGACTCTTCAAATTCTTCTTTGGATTGCTGAATTGTATCCGGCATGCGCATCGCAGCAGCGAGCATTTTTCCGTCTTTTTCGAATCCCCGTTCATCCGATATCGCCTCCAACTGGTCCAAGTAATGCCGAATCAATGGGCCATTCAATTCTCGCTGGTCTGCAGAATCAGACTCGTAAAAAAGCGTTAGATCACTCTTCCCGCGAACAATGGATGAAGCCAAGGACTTCCTTAAATCCATTTCTTTCTCCCGAAATGCCTGTGGCATCCGAATGTTCAGGTCCAATTGTTTTCCGTTCAGAGATCGTACCTCAGCAACATAGCGCCGCGAACCCAAGGTCGCAGTTGATTTGCCGTATCCTGTCATGGATTGAATCATTGGAGGGATTTTTGGCAAAGATAGGGTTCTCGGCCGAGTGGCAGCCGAACGTACCTTTGCTTTCTCTATGATGACGCTCAAGCAAATTCAGTCCCCCGTCTCTAATGACATGGCCACTTTCGCCGTTCATTTCAAATCGGCCATGCGAACGGATGTCGCCTTATTGGATACTGTTCTGCGGTATATCATCCGACGGAAGGGGAAGCAGATGCGGCCATTGTTTGTCTTCTTATGCGCTCGACTTCAAAACGAACAAGCCGACAATCAGCCGCTCAATGAAAGAGCACATGTTGCTGCGTCGTTGATTGAACTGCTTCACACGGCCACTTTGGTGCACGATGACGTCGTCGACGAAAGTCCCATGCGCCGTGGTTTTTTCTCCATTCAAGCCCTTTGGAAAAAGAAGGTCGCTGTACTCGTAGGGGACTATTTGCTATCTCGCGGCTTGCTCATGGCCGTAGACCAAGAGGCGTTTGATTTGCTCAAAATCACCTCTGAAGCTGTTCGCCAAATGAGTGAAGGTGAATTGCTCCAACTTGAAAAAGCCCGCCGCTTGGACATCACCGAAGCCGTTTATTTTGATATCATTCGAAGGAAAACAGCGTCGTTGATTGCTGCCTGTTGCGCCTGTGGAACTGCGTCTGCTGCAGCTGATTCTGAGACGGTCGAGCGGATGCGATCCTTTGGAGAGCTCGTGGGGTTGGCATTTCAAATCAAGGATGACCTCCTCGATTTGGGAGAGGGTGAACGTACGGGAAAGCCGACCGGTGGGGACATCCGAGAGCGCAAAATGACCCTGCCCTTGATTCACACATTGAACAATGCTACTGCGAAGGAACGGCGACGACTCATCACCTTGGTCAAGCGTCACCACGACAAACCTGAAGCAGTCGCTGAAGTCATGCGTGCCATTGTAGAGGGTCCAGGCATGGCGTATGCCCATCAACAGATGACTGCATTGCGAAACCAAGCGGTTGATCTTTTGAACGATGTGCCAAACAGCACGACCAAAGAAGCCCTGATTGGACTGGTGGACTATACCATCGAACGAAAAAAATAGTCTACTATGATGCGATTTCCACTGCTCGTTCTGATGTTGTCCGCTTTCATCCATTGCGCCCAACAGCCTGAACAGGTCATCACCTCGGTATGGGCCGATGGATCAGCAAAGCGGGAAGTAACGCTCGCGCATGGCGACAGCACAGCCGTCCGTACATTCTACCAAAACGGAACCGTGGAGAAAACAGGGTTCTATGACGCCGGACAAAAAACAGGAACCTGGAGCGCCTTTTATGAAGATGGACTTCCTTGGTCGGAACACCACTACGACCAGGACATCCAGGTTGGGCTATACCGCACGTGGCATCCCAATGGTCAACTCTTCATCGAGGGAAGCTACAATGACGAAGGAGCCCCTTCAGGGACCTGGATCTTCAAAAATGAGCAAGGGAATATCATGCGCTCGATAGAAGGGGAAGCTTTGAATCCCTAATGCAAAAGCTGTTCACACCAATTTGGTGAATAGTCTCTGACCAACCCCATCGCACCTCCTAAGGACCTCCCTAATTTTGAGGCCATCCTCAACGCCGGTGTATTCTCTCCATCACATTGATATCCCACAGCATTGCAAGTCCATGCTATTCCCCTTGCTTTTGGGGTGGATGGTGATTTGGATGATTCTGGGGTGCTCCTTTTCCCTCTCCGCACAACAGGTTAGAGAAGGCAATCGCGCCGCCTACTTGGAGCAATGGAAAGACGAGGCCGTCTATCAAATGGCCATTCATGGCATTCCAGCAAGTATCACATTGGCACAAGGTATTTTAGAAAGCGGCGACGGGAAGAGTCAGCTGGCCGCGCGCTCCAATAATCATTTTGGCATCAAGTGCCATAGCGACTGGAAAGGTGCTACAGTCAGGCACGATGACGACCGCAAAGGGGAGTGCTTTCGCGCGTACGACGATGCTTCGCAAAGCTTTGAAGACCACAGTACATTTCTCAAAAAGACCCGCTATGCAGGATTATTTGAGCTGGACATCACCGATTATAAGGGGTGGGCTAAGGGGCTCAAGAAATGCGGTTATGCCACCAATCCCAAATACGATCGCCTCCTGATTGAACTCATTGAGCAGAATGATTTGGTCGCTTTCGACCAGGAGGGGTTGGCGCTCATCGCAGAACGCACGGCATTCTCAGACAATCTGGCTGACGCCTCTGAAAATGAAAAGCGCTTGACTCCCAAGCCATCGGATGACAGCCGAGGTGATCGGGCTTTGCAATTGAGTGAAAACCACATTCAATTCATCCTTGCGCAATCCGGAGACCGTTACGATGACCTGGCACTTGAATTGGATTTGATGCCGTGGCAATTGTACCGGTACAATGAGATTGAACAAAAGCGTGGTGAAACGTCCTATTCACCGAAAGTGGGGGAAGTCATCTATTTGCAACCGAAGCGAACCCGCGGAATTGAACTGTGGATTGAAACGCAAGAAAGAGAAACACTTTGGGAGGTCTCCCAACGATGTGGCGTAAAAATGGCATCCTTGATTCGGAAAAATCGGCTAACTCCAGGAAGTCCTTTGGAGACTGGTGTGAAACTCTCCTTACAATGGCGCATCGATGACAATGGAAAGCTCCCGGGATACGTCCGCATGTGGGGGGGTTCCTCGGGGTGACAATTCCCAATATGCGTTTTGTTTTGAAATTGAGGGGCTCTCTTTTCAAAAGGACTCCCACCTTCCTAACTTAGCGCAACGCGCTAGGAACCCATGTGGGTTTTTAGGTCTTGCAAAACCACTGCCATGCCCTTCTACCATCAACTCGGAAAGATCCCCCCTAAGCGACACACACAGTTTCGCAAGGAAGACGGCACGCTGCATTACGAGCAGTTATTCGGAACCATCGGGTTTGTCGGAATGAGTTCGTTGCTCTATCACTTGCATCGACCAACCATGGTCAAACGTGTCGGTCAATCCGTCGATGTGCGACCCCAAGCTGCCGTTGAGAACAATCTTTTGAGTCGAAAGCTCGAGGGGTTTCAGGTGAAGCCAAACGAGGACTATTTGAAAAGTCGCGTTCCCGTGCTCTTCAATAGCGACGTCACCATTTTACTTTCTGCACCATCCAAAAGCATGGCGGAAGACGCCTTCTACAAGAATTCCGATGGTGATGAAGTGGTTTTTGTTCATGAGGGTGCTGGAACACTGCACACGATGTTGGGTCAAATCCCCTTCAGTGCGGGAGATTATTTGGTCATTCCGCGGGGAATCATCCACCGGTTCGCTTTTGATTCAAGCGAAAACCGCTTGTTTATAACCGAATCTGCACATCCTGTCTATTCTCCGAAGCGTTACCGCAACCACTTCGGGCAACTGTTGGAGCACAGTCCATATTGCGAGCGTGACCTACGTCCGCCTTCGAAGTTGGAGACACACGACGCCCTCGGATCATTCACCATTCGGATCAAGAAACAAGGTCAGCTGCACGACTACGTCTATGCGTCGCATCCCTTTGATGTTGTCGGATGGGACGGGTATCACTTCCCGTACGCCTTATCCATTCACGATTTTGAGCCCATCACCGGTCGCGTACACCAACCGCCTCCCGTGCATCAGACATTCGAAACGGATGCGTTTGTTATTTGCAGTTTTGTACCCCGCATGTATGATTATCATCCCCTATCCATTCCGGCGCCATACAACCATTCGAACATCGATTCTGACGAAGTTTTGTACTACGTAGAAGGCGACTTCATGAGCCGTACCGGCATCGATCGTGGATACATCTCCTTGCATCCTGCAGGTATACCACATGGTCCACATCCCGGGACGTATGAAGGCAGCATTGGAAAAACCAAAACAGAAGAATTGGCTGTCATGGTTGATACATTCAGGCCATTGCAAGTCACTGCGCAAGCCTTGGCCATTGAACACCCGGACTACCACAGTTCTTGGCTTGAACCTGGAATGAACCCCGAAGACTAACCCATGAGTAACACCTCTCCTGAATTAAAAAAAGTCGTTGCAGAAGCGGACGATTTCTTACCCTTGCTCGGCACCGACCACATCGAATTGTATTGTGGAAACGCCAAACAGAGCGCGTATTACTACATGGCCGCCTGGGGGTTTCAGCCGCTCGCTTTTTGCGGTTTAGAAACCGGCATACGCGATCGTGTATCTTACGTGCTGCGCCAAGATAAAATCACTTTGGTGCTGACTTCACCTTTGGTGGCTGACGGCCCGATTAATGATCACATCAACCGGCATGGGGATGGCGTGAAGGCCATTGCACTTTGGGTCGACGATGCCACGAAAAGCTGGAAAGAAACCACTTCTCGAGGAGCAGAAAGTGTGCTTGAACCCACAGAACGATCTGACAAAGATGGCCAAGTGGTGTTGAGCGGTATCAAAACGTACGGTGATACCGTTCACACCTTTGTAGAGCGTAAAAACTATGAAGGCATTTTCATGCCAGGGTATCAAGCCTGGAACCCTGTTCAAGTCAGTCAACCTCTCGGGTTGCAATTTGTTGACCACATGGTGGGAAATGTTGGTTGGGGTGAAATGGATACCTGGACCGCATTTTACGCGCAGGTCATGGGCTTTGCTCAATTGATCTCTTTTGATGACAAGGACATCTCAACGGAATACACCGCCCTGATGTCCAAGGTGATGTCCAATGGCAATGGCCGGATCAAATTCCCTATCAATGAGCCTGCAGAAGGTCGGAAAAAATCTCAGATTGAAGAGTACATCGATTTCTACCAGGGAGCGGGCGTGCAGCATATCGCCGTTGCCACATCCAACATCATTGAAACCGTCACGGCCTTGAGAGATCGAGGAATCGAATTTCTAAAAGTCCCGAGTTCTTATTATGACACCGTCTTAGATCGCGTTGGAAGCATAGACGAGGACCTGGCGCCTTTGCGTGAACTCGGCATCCTAATCGATCGTGATGATGAAGGCTATTTGCTTCAGATTTTCACCAAACCTGTCGTGGATCGTCCGACAATGTTTTTTGAAATCATCCAGCGAAAAGGAGCCAAATCCTTCGGAAAAGGGAATTTCAAAGCACTCTTCGAAGCCATTGAACGCGAGCAAGAAACACGAGGAACCCTCTGATGGGAAAATCGTTGACTGAAACCCCTCTCCTGCAAATTCGGAACCTCTCCGTTGCATTCAACGGAGCTGAACCCGTCACTCGGGGGGTAACATTTGACTTGTTTAAAGGAACCACGACGGCTTTACTTGGTGAGAGTGGATCTGGAAAAAGCATCACATCTTCAGCCATCATGGGACTGTTGCCCAAAGGAGGTGAAGTGGTCGAAGGAACGGTAACACACCTCCCTTCTGGACAGTGTTGGATCGCTCCTAACGGCGTTAACCAGGCCCCTTTAGGTCAAGGCTTGAGCATGGTTTTCCAAGACCCCATGTCCTCATTGAATCCGTCGATGCGGGTGGGGCTGCAGGTTACTGAAGTCCTGATGTTGCATCAAGAACGCTCCAAAAGCGAGTCTCGTATCCGCGTCGAACATTTGTTTGAAGAGGTGGAATTGCCCGATCCAGCCCTCACATTCAATAAGTACCCCCACGAATTAAGCGGAGGGCAAAAGCAGCGCATCATGTTGGCCATCGCGCTTGCCGCAGAACCTGAAGTGCTCATCGCCGATGAACCCACCACGGCCTTGGATGTCACCGTGCAACAATCCATCCTTGCGTTGCTCAAAAAGCTCCAAGTCCAACGTGGCTTGGCCATTCTCTTCATTACGCATGACCTCGATGTTGTTCGCGACATCGCTGATACTGTTTTGGTACTGAAAGACGGGGGCATCGTAGAACAAGGCCCAATCTGGAAAGTCTTCCTTCACCCCGAGCATCCATACACATCGGCGCTCCTTGAAGCACAAGCTCGGCCGCAGCGCATCTTCAAAGCACCCGAAAAAGAGGCATACATCCAAGTGCAAGGGGTCTCCAAGTCATTTCCTGTCAGCCGCAACCTCTTCGGTCAAGTGACCGATGCCTTTTCGGCCGTTCGACAAGTCAATACCACGATATACCGTGGGGAAAGGGTTGGTTTGGTCGGAGAAAGTGGCAGTGGGAAATCTACCTTAGGCCGTTTGATCTTGGGCCTTACTGCTGCTTCGGCAGGTTCTATCATGCTGGATGGTCAACCCGTTTTGTCGGACGACCGAAAATCCATGAAGCGAACGCGACGTTTGGCCCAGTTGGTCTTTCAAGATCCCTATAGCGCCCTGAATCCGCACATGCGCATCGGAACCGCCTTGGAAGAGGTGCTAATGCACTTGGGAAACAAGCGCTTGATGGCAAAAAAGAGGGCCATCGCCTTGCTTGAAGAAGTAGGGCTGAGCGCAGAAGACGCCAAGCGCTATCCACAAAGTTTCAGCGGCGGACAGCGACAGCGCATCGTCATCGCGCGAGCGCTCGCTATGGAACCCGAGTTTTTAGTCTTGGATGAAAGTGTTGCGGCCTTAGACGTTCAAATACAACGTTCCATTTTGGATTTACTCGCCACCATCGGAGACGAACGTCAATTGACTTTTCTTTTTATATCCCACGACCTCGGGGTCGTACAGTCCTTTTGCAATCGCCTGTTGGTGATGCAGCATGGGCAGTTGGTTGAAACTGGAGACACGTCAGAAATCATGAATAATCCGCAACATCCGTATACCCAAGAGCTGCTTTCAAGTCGTGCGGGAAAACGTTCGTTGGAAGCTCTTGAAAACAACGCCTGACGGACCCCCTCATTTCGTAATTTGCCCCTTGAACCCCTCGCCTTCATCCCATGACTCATTCGCTGATTCTTCAAGATAAAAAAGCCCGCATCTGCACGTTGACCATTCAGCGTCCAGAATCCCTCAACGCATTGAACGCAGAGGTGATTGGTCAATTGGCCGACGCCATACAAGCCGCACAAGCAGATACCGAAGTAGGGATCATCATCTTAACGGGGAGCGGAGACAAGGCTTTTGTGGCAGGAGCAGACATCAAAGAATTCGCAGACTTCGACGCTGAAAAAGGACGGCATTTGGCCAATTACGGCCAGGAATTGTTGTTCAACCGGATCGAGCGCAGCGGAAAACCCATCATCGCGGCAATCAATGGATTCGCTCTCGGGGGTGGATTGGAGTTGGCTTTGGCCTGTCACATGCGCATTGCCTCCGATAGCGCCCGCATGGGCTTACCGGAAGTTTCATTGGGCGTGATTCCCGGTTACGGCGGAACACAACGTTTGCCACAAATCGTCGGAAAGGGAAAGGCCATGGAGATGATCCTGACAGCGCGCATGGTTGGAGCCGAAGAAGCACTGCTCTGCGGCTTGGTCAATCAAGTGGTTCCTGCAAACGAACTTTTGGCCGCTGCTGAAAAAATGGCCAACCGCATTTTGAAGAACTCACCCACAGCCGTCGACACGGCAATTCAAGCGGTTTTGGCGGGGTATGAAGACAGTGTAAATGGCTTCGAAGCAGAAATTGAATGCTTTGGCGCCTCCTTTGACACGGAAGATTTCCGGGAAGGAACGCAAGCTTTTATCGCCAAAAGAAAACCCGATTTCACAGGAAAATGAGCAATCAATCTTCTGTCATCATTCGCAACGAAAGCGCCAACGCCCTTCCAGAATATGCGACTGCACTGAGTGCAGGGCTAGACGTTCGGGCGCACCTCTCCGAACCCGTCGTTCTCGAACCGGGCGCATATCAATTGATCCCAACAGGCCTCTTTGTCGCCCTGCCTGAAGGAACTGAATTGCAAGTGCGGCCTCGGAGTGGGTTGGCGTTCAAGCATGGGATCACCGTGTTGAATGCTCCGGGAACCATTGATGCGGACTACCGTGGCGGCATCGGTGTTTTATTGATCAATCACGGCAGCACGTCATTCACCATTGAAAATGGAGAACGTATTGCCCAGTTAGTTTTGGCCCGGTACGAGCGCGTTGTTTGGACAGAAGCGGATACATTGCCCAACACCCAAAGAGGTGAGGGCGGTTTTGGGAGTACGGGTACAGCATAACATACGTTTAGAATCAAAAGATGAATATCATTGTCCCCATGGCTGGCAGAGGGAGCCGGCTACGACCACACACCTTGACCATTCCCAAGCCGTTGCTTCCCGTCGGAGGTAAGCCCATCGTGGAGCGCTTGGTCGAGGATATCGTTGCAATGAGTGCAGAACCGGTGGAGGAAATTGCGTTTGTCATTGGTGATTTCGGAGCCGAAACCGAAGCGCAATTGCTGGCCATGGCCGAGCGATTGGGCGCCAAAGGCCACATTTGCCATCAAGAAGAACCGCTCGGCACTGCGCATGCCATCTTGTGTGGAAAGGCCTATCTCAAGGGCCCGGTTGTCGTTGCTTTTGCAGACACCCTTTTCCGAGCAGACTTCACCATCAATCCCGATGCCGATGGAGTTTTATTTGTCAAGCAGGTCGAAGACCCCAGTGCTTTCGGAGTCGTTGTCACGGATGCCCATGGCGCTATTGAAGATTACGTAGAGAAGCCGAGCGAATTTGTCAGTGATTTGGCCATGATTGGAATCTATGCTTTCAAAGACGGCGAGCGCCTTCAAACAGAATTGCAGAAATTGATCGATCACAACATCATCAAAGGAGGAGAATACCAATTGCCGGATGCGTTGCGCAACATGACCCAGTTGGGACTCAAGTTCGAAACCGGCCGCGTGACAGAATGGATGGACTGCGGAAACAAAGTCGCAACCGTCGAGACGAATCAACGGATCTTGACGCTGACGGCTGACCAGGTAAGCATTCCTGCTTCAGCCAACATCTCGGAAAGCGTTATCCTCCCTCCTTGCTTCATTGGAGAGCATGTCCGCATCGAAAGAAGCGTCATCGGACCGCATGTTAGCATCGGTGAAGGGACCACCGTAGCTGACAGCCGGATTCAAAACACGTTGATCCAAAACGACTCGACCATTGAAAACAAAGTGCTCTCCGGGTCGATGGTCGGCAATTACGCGAAGCTGCTCGGTCGCTCTCAAGATATCAGCGTTGGCGATTACAACGTTATTGATTAGAAACATGTTCTACTCTCGCTCCTTCTGCACCTACACCCGCATCAGCCTCATTCTATTGACGGGTGCAATCTTTGGGTGCAAAGGACCGAGCGAATTGTCTCAACTTCCGGTCTACTCAGAAGCGTTTCAGCGGTCGTATTTCGAAGCCCAAAATCATTTGGCCAAAGGAGATCCTGAATCTGCTTATGCCGGCTTTATGGAGTGTTTAGAACAGGAGCCCAACGAAAGCTCCTTGCATTTCGACTTGGGAAAAATCGACTTGGAGTTTGAACGTTGGAACGCGGCTCTCATGCACTTCGACGCCGCAAACAAACTCGATCCTGAAAACCGGTGGTACAGGGAGTTTCGAGCGCAAACCAATATGCGTTTAGACCGTTATGACGATGCCAATGCCGATCTGCTTTGGATCTTGGAACGGCGTCCCGGTGATTTTGAATGGACCATGGAATGGACGCTTCGGCTCGCTGACGCAGGAGGTCTCGACGCAGCGCTTGCGCTTTGCAAAGCCTATGAAAAAGCCGTCCCCAACGACCCCGACGTCCTGCTACAGAAACTCTATTTGATGGAGTTAGGCCAAGATTATTTGGGCATCTATCGAACCTTAGAGGCGGCCGTCATTGCACACCCCGATCAGTTTGATTTCAAGCTTCAATGGGCTCAAATGCTTTTGGCAACGGAACAAGAGGCTGCTGCGTTGGATGTTTTACTCCAGCTGCAACGCCTCGACCCAAGAAATGGATTGGTTCAATTGGAACTTGCCGAACTCTGGTCTAGCCGGAACGAACTCGAAAAGGCACAGCAATCGCTGTGGATTGCCTTTGATTCCGAAGATGTTTTGGTTGAAGAAAAGCACGACATCTTGGTGCAGTACCTGCAGCTTGCTTCCCATAATCCTGCGCTCTTAGGACCTTTGGTAAACTTGATGGATCGTGCCGTTGAACTCCATGAGGAGGATGGCAACATCCTCATGCTCGCGTCGGATTTGGCGCAAATGCTTGGCCAACCCGCATTGGCAAAAGAACACATGGAGAAGGCTGTTGTGGCCATACCGCATATCCCTTCCGCTTGGACCAACCTCATCGCGTTGGATGCTGAACTGGACGAATATGAGGCCATGATACAGCACGCTCAAGAAGCCATGGATCGGTTTCCCTTGGAGGCCGAATTTTATCTCCTGGCAGGAATCGGATCCATGGTAAAGGGTGAGCTTGAAGAAGCCATTGGCTATTTCAACGGAGGGTTGGGTGTTGTTTTGGATGCGCCATTGATTGAAGGGCAGTTGGCGGGATTGCTTGGAGACGTTCTCCACATGCAAGGCGACGTTGAGCCGGCAGAAGCGGCCTATGAAAGGAGCTTGTCCAAAGTCCCGACCAACCCAACATTCTTGAACAACCATGCGTACCGTTTGGCACAAAACAAGCGCCGTTTAGACCGCGCCTTTGCGTGCAGTAGCATGGCCATCGAGCTCGCACCGGATGAAGCCAATTTTTTGGACACACATGCATGGGTGTTGTACCAAATGGAGCGCTACCCCGAAGCTTTGGACTACATCACCCAGGCCCTTTTCTTAGCAAACGGCAACGATGGGACGTTTTGGGAACACGATGGAGATATCCGATCGGCTATGGGAGACCCTGAAGGCGCTCTGAATTCTTGGAATACGGCTTTGGAACGCGGAGGAAACTCTGAGTCGTTGAAACGTAAAATTGAAGAAGGATCCTGATGCTCAGCCGCCTCCACTCCCTCGCTCTGTTTGTGTGCATCCTCGTCTTTTCGACGAGTTGCTCCAACGAACAGCGACTTGCTCGAGGTAAACCACTGCGCAATATCAATCCGAACCAAGTGCTCGAGGGATTCGAAGCCAATCAAATTCCATGGGAATGGTTGGGAATGAAAATTGACGCTTCCGTGGAAACGGCCAATGGCGTGGATTCCTTCAAAGCTTCCATTCGCATGGCGAAGGACAGTGCCATTTGGATCAGTATTTCACCGGCATTGGGTGTAGAAGTCGCGCGGATTTTGTTGGAGCCCGATTCCGTTCGCCTGCTCAGTAAGATTCCCGGAAATCGCTTTCATTATGCCGGCAATTATGTCTCCCTCAGCGAATGGGCAGACACCGAACTGTCCTTCGCAGATATCCAGGATATCCTGACCGGCCGTCCCATGGCAATCGACCCCGAATTGGATAAATTCAACAGCCGTATTGATGGCTTTTCCTATGCCCTCATCAGCAAATACAGCAGCCGAATCAAACGATTGGTTGGAGTTGACAAGAATGCGCTATCTCCTCAAGATTCTTTGGGCATACAAGCGACCGATCGTCGCTACGAACGAGTTCGAAACCGGACGGACGACGGCGACTTATTGGTGAAGCGGCATTGGTTCGATGGGTTAACTTTTGATCCGCTACAAGATCGCTTCGACGACTTGTACTACCAACGATCCATGACCATCGAACGCAGTGAATTCACTGACCGCGAAGAAGGTCGCTGGCCTCAAGAAACCCGTTTGACCGTGACAACGCCAGAAGGCGGACTGAATATGGAGTGGGAAATTATGCGTATTCGCTTTGGAAGGGCCTATGATTTTCCTTTTGAAATTCCGGACAATTATGAGCGTCGTACCGGATTTTAAATCCTTCTTTCTGCTCCTGACCCTCTGTGGCAGTGCACTCATCGCTTGGCCCCAAGACAAGGCCAGCTTGCAACGACAGCGTGATGCCATCAACGCTCAAATTGCGACAACCGAGCGTTTGCTAAAAGACGCTTCTTCCAACCGAAATGATGCCGTTGGCTCCCTGCGATTGATTGAAAAGCGGGTGGCGCTGCGTGAGAAACTGGTCCGGCATCACCAATCTGAAATTCGAGCTACAGAGCGCTCTATGCGGAGTACCGACGGCGAAATCAGGGCGCTCCAAGGACACATCGGAGCGATGAAAGACGAGTATTCACACATGATTCGAAGTGCCTATCGGATCTCACTCGCACAAAATCCGTGGCTTTATCTCTTTTCCGCCGCTGACTTCGCACAAGCTTCATTGCGTTTCCAATTGCTTCAATCGTATACCACGCTGCGGAAAGAGCATGTACTGGAAATCGAGTTGGCTCAAAACAAACTGCACTCCAATCAACTCTCACTTGAAGCAGAGCGTGTATCGTTGGAGGATGTCTTAGCGGACATTGAAACTGAACGCGATCGACTCAAAAATGACCGCGCAGAGCGCGCTAATCTGGTTTCAAGCTTGCGCGGTGAAGAGTCCCGATTGCGCAAACAAGTCAAAAAAGCCCAAGCGGAACAAGAGCGACTCAATGGAGCCATTCGGAGAATCATCGAAGAGGAGTTAGCCGCTGAACGCGCCTCATCAAAGGGAGAATTTGCCTTGACCCCCGAAGGAAAAATGGTGTCTGCAGAATTCGAACGAAATAAAAACGCTTTGCGGTGGCCGGTTCTACGCGGTATCGTCACGGGTAAATTCGGACGGCAGCCGCATCCCACAATACCGGGGATTACCATTGACAACAATGGAATCGACATTACAACGGATGCCGGTAGTTCAGTCGTGGCGGTTTTCAGCGGAACGGTAAGCAGTTTGTTCACCATTCCCGGCGCTGGTCAAACCCTGATTTTATCGCACGGTGCGTTCCGCACGGTTTACAGCAATTTGGAACAGGTTGCTCTGAAAAAAGGAGATCGGATCGAGGGGGGTGAGCGTATCGGTCAAGTGAAGGCTTCGGCCAGCCGGTCTGCATTGCATTTCGAGGTCTGGGCAATTCAAGGTGCGAAACAAACACCGCAAAATCCCACCTCATGGTTGGTGAAAAACTGACGCCTACCGAAGTGAAAAGTCCCCTGTTCATGGGATTGTATCCCGGCAGGTCAACCGCGAATTTCGTCTCGTGAAAATTGCGCTGATCGGCAATCCAAACTGTGGCAAAACAACCGTTTTTAACCGGTTGACAAATGCGCGAGGTAAAGTCGGCAACATGCCCGGCATTACCGTTGATGCGCTCGAAGGCACAATCCGTGGAGATGCGCATTTGACTCTCGTCGACTTACCGGGTACCTATAGCCTCTATGCGCAATCAGAGGATGAGCGGGTGACCCAACGCATCCTCTTTGATTCGAATCCGGCTACACGTCCCGATGCAATTTGGCTTGTTATCGATAGTGCTCAATTGCGGAGCAGTTTGTTTCTGGTACTGCAAGTCTTGGAACTACAGTTCAAGGCCGCGATTGTCATCAACCGAACAGACGACACGCCAATCGATGTTCCTGATTGGGTCAAGCTCACAGGCATTGATGTCGTCACCATCAATGCAATCGACGATTCCACGGTTGATTTGAAAAAATCTTTAATGAGCAGTGCGTTGCGTGAAAGCACCATAGAGGAGCCGCGTTTGACGCCTGCGAATTGGGCGGGAGCCTTTGAAATTTTGGAAGGGGCCTTCCCCGGAGAATCGCGTCAACGTCTTTCTTGGTATCTGCGTCTGCAGAGCATTCCAACATGGTTAACGGCTCCTCAGAAAGCCGCTCTTTCCCTAGCCCATGATGAAATTCCAACGTCGCGCGCAGCGCTTCAACTGGAAGAAACCGGGTGGCGAATGGAACGCATCCGGCAATGGACTGCACGCTGGTCAAAAGATGCGAATGAAACTCCGTCCGATTGGAAAGATTCCAGCATGCGGACGACTTCGATGGATCGGGTTTTCACCCATCCTTTTTGGGGACATGTCATCTTGGCGGGAGTTTTCTTCGCCTTGTTCCAGGCGGTCTATGCATGGTCTGCGTACCCCATGGATGTGGTGGACGCAGGGTTCAGTTGGGTCCATCGGACCGCTATGGAGATGATGCCTGCCACGTGGTGGAGGAGTCTGCTTCTAGACGGCTTGCTCAATGGATTGGGTGGCATCGTCATCTTCGTGCCGCAAATCATGGTTTTATTCGGTCTCATCAGCGCTATGGAGGCCACAGGATACATGGCACGCGTGGGGTTCTTAGGAGATCAGTTTTTACAGCGCATTGGATTGAATGGTCGCTCCATTGTACCCCTCGTTGGAGGCCTCGCTTGTGCGGTCCCTGCAGTGATGGCGGCACGTTCAATCTCCGGGAAACGGGAGCGCTTGCTCACCATTTTGATTACGCCGCTGATGACATGCAGTGCACGACTCCCTGTCTATGCATTCCTCATTGGATTTCTCGTTCCAGACAAACATGTGATTGGCGGCTTATTCAATCAACAAGGCATCTTCTTATTTGGCCTGTACGCCGTCAGCTCCTTGTCGGCTCTCGGCTTAGCGTGGCTATTGCACCGCAGTTTACCCAAGCGGCAAGAGGGGTCCTTCACGATGGAGTGGCCTGCCTATCGCTGGCCGAAGCTCTTGGAGGTGGTTCAGGAAATGGCGTCGAAAGGATGGGACTTCATACGGAGTGCAGGAAAAGTCATTCTCGCCGTCTCGCTCGTTCTTTGGGTATTGGGAAAAGTGGGGCCATCAGGAGCCATGGATGAGGCCAAAGCAGCCCATGCCGATGCCGTCTCTCCTGAAGCGATCTCTGAAGGGGAGGCTGCCCTCATGGAGGCCTCTTGGCTGGGGCAACTCGGTCATTTTATTGAGCCAGCGGTCAGACCGTTGGGTTACGATGGCCGCATTGGCATCGCCATCCTGAGTTCTTTTGCAGCGCGGGAAGTCTTTGTCGGAACCATGTCCACCCTGTTTCCAGGCGAACAACTCGAGGAAGGCAGCATCCGATCGTTGCAACGACGTCTGGGAACAGAAGTTCACCCGACTACAGGAAAACCATTACTGAATCCAGCCTCTGCAGCGTCGCTTTTGGTTTTCTATATGTTCGCGATGCAATGCATGAGCACCGTTGTCATCGTACGGAAGGAATTGAACAGCTGGCCTTGGGCTTTGGGACAAGCCCTTGGATTCACACTCTTGGCGTATGGGTTGGCCTTACTCGTGTATCAAGTGATGAGCCTGTAAAACCCGTATGACGGGGAGCCTACGGAAGTTGACGTTAGGCCCAGACGTGCTCCTTGGAAAGCAACGATTCACTTGCAATCAGCACTGGTCGAACCCAAAGCAAAGCCGCTGCTGATCGTCGCAATGCCACCTTCCGTCCACCCGACACAATGGCCATGGGTCCGCGTCGTGGAGCCACGTGAGCGACTTCTACTTCTTCTCCAGGACAGCATCCCATTTCGATCAAAGCCATGGCTCCATCCTCGCATTCGATGCGATCGATGATTCCTTTTTCAAAGGGCTTCATTTCAGAAAGGCGTTTTCCCAACATATCCACAAAATTAAGCCGATGTACCTTGGCACCACCTCACCTATTTATGGTATTTAGAATGATTTCAAATAAACTTCCCTCCGGATTGTTGTTCGCTTTCGCTTTGGTCACTGCCATCGTTTTGCTCCCATCGCCAACGCTCATAGCACAAGGGTCTCTTGGCTTTTTTCCAGTTGGGGAACCAATGGATGTAGCGTCGAGCGATTTCGGCAACAAGTCCATTGGGTTGGTCACCAACAGTTCCGATGAGTTGGTGCTTTGCTTTGGTGGTAGTGGCCATTTGTATGTGTGCAAGTGGGACAACACAAGCCAAGCATTCACCGAACCCACCGCAATTGATCCCGAAGAAAACATCTTCATGTCTGACTCCGAAGGGCCGCAAATGGCAGCGTATGGAGACGACATTACCCTGACCTACATGCTCAGTGGTGATTGGGACACCGGTGCACGTTCGGTATCCTCTCATGATGGAGGTGTCACCTGGGGAGCCCCGGTTTCCATGGTGCCTGAAGCAACCACAGATCACTTCATGCCTTGCGTTGGGATGGACCCCGACGGCGATCCCTTTGCCGGGGTGAAGGTTGGAACCAACTCGGTCTATGAGGGCATCTTAAAATCCAATGATGGAGGCACATCCTGGTTGCCTGCAGTCAATGCCAGTGAAGCCGTAAACGGCGATGCGGTCTGCGAATGCTGCCCATCACTTCCTTTTTGGGGCAATGGTCGGTATTATGATTTGGTGCGGAACAACAACAATAATGTGCGGGATTTCTGGCTTCTCGGTTCCGACGATGGCGTCAATTGGGACACGGCGGTCGATATGGATCCAATCGATTGGGTCATCAACAGTTGTCCCGCATCTGGACCGACGGTTTGCGGACCGCTTCCCGACGGGTCATGGCGTGCTGCGTTCATGAACGGCGGAGGCGTTACCGGCCAAAGCCGCGTCTACGTCAGCTCGATGGATTTGGAGGCCAACAACGGAGCAGGCGCTCTCCTAGGGACCGTACCCGTCACCGTCAACCAGTTCGAGAATGCGACGCAAAACAATCCCACCATGGATTTATGGAGCCCCCAAAATGGCGACCCGATCATCGCATTGGCCTGGGAACAAAATTCCGGCGGGTATGATGTGCAATTGGCCGTGAGCAATGGCACAACGTTAACAGATATCGCCGTCAACCTCACTGGGGAGTGGTCTGGACAACACCGCCGCCCTCAATTGGCGTTTACCGGAACAGACGACATGCCAACCCTCCACCTGGTTTGGCAAAACAGCAGTGATGGAACGGTCAAGTACCTCAAAGGCGGCATAGAAATTCCTTTTGACGTGCGTGAACCTCACGCTTTGACGCAACCAGTCTGTAAGACCACCGCCACCGGCGTTCTCTTAAATCTTCCAGAATCATGGTCTACAGGGAATTGGACCCTTTGGGATGTTCAAGGCCGACACGTTTCACATGGCCCGTGCAGCCGGCAAAATCAGATTTTCATCGATGTGCCATCTGCTGGGAATTGGATCGTCTCCGTGGTCAATTCCAACGGCAACCGTTGGTCTCATCAAGTCGTCAAGCCACAGTAACCTGCTCTATTCGCTCCAGAACAGTCCATACAACACCACCAGTACGATCATCACAGCGAAGGCCCCTACGTTGTAAATGCTACCTGTCTTGAATGTTTCCTTGGATATGGCAATGCCCTTCTCGTTGTCCGCCCCTTTGTTTTGCGACCAGCTCACGACGGCAATGACCAACATCGTCAACAACGTGGTATAGCCCATCTGATGCAAAAATGGCAGGTCAACAAATACAGCGCTCTCTGACCAGCCCTTTGGAGCAACTTTGAAATACATCGCAATGGGAATGGACACCAAAGCGCCGGTAATGGCTCCTTTATTGGTCGTTTTCTTCCAGAACAATCCCAGAATGAATACCGCCAAGATTCCTGGGCTTACGACTCCCGTGTATTCCTGAATGAATTGAAACGCTTGGTCAATCCCTCCCAAAAGCGGTGCCATCACACTCGCAATGACCAAGGCGACCACCGCGCTGATCCGCCCCATGCGCACAGTAGCCCGGTCATCCGCATTGGGGTTGATGTATTGCTTGTAAATGTCCATTGTGAAAATGGTTGCGGTCGAGTTGAGCATGGACGCCAATGACGAAACTATGGCTGCAGCCAATGCCGCGAAAGCCAAGCCTTTCAATCCCGTGGGCAGGAATTGCAACAACCACGGATACGCCTTATCGGCTTGTTCCGAAGATGGGATATTGAGCTGGCCCGCTTCACCGAGACCC
>CAJWIF010000002.1 GCA_913041135.1 uncultured Flavobacteriales bacterium | reverse complement strand
AGTAGTAGGTCTTGTGGTTGACCAACCGGTTGTCTCCTTGCGCAAAGGCATCTGTGGTGACACTCATGCTATGGAAAATTCCGTTGTCTGCGCCGTCCGCTTCTAACGTGGGGACGGGGGTTCCCATGACCGCATCGAAGGTGTAATTGATTACCTGACTAACTCCATTTTGCAAATCGCACTGCGCGATCAGTCGGGACTTGTTGATGTCGCCCAAATCGGAAGGACTGACCGTCTTATCCGAAAGCTGATACACTTTATAGCCTTCAAAAACATAACTGCGTTCCTCGTCCGTGAGCACCGACCCATCTTCCAACTCCGTTGGTATGGAAGGATCCATCGCAGTGTATTCTTCCTGATAATTATTCGAGATGGGGTTGTCATTGGTCAAATACAGAATCAGCTCATTCTCCAACTCTTGAATGGAGATGTCCGGCGCATCCGGCCCGGAGACAATCTCGAAACAGTTGTCAAATAACGCTTGTGCCTTGTCATCCGCCAATCTCAACAGCTCTACACTCTCAAATGGCTCCCCTCCTGTTGCACGGGCCCAAACCATGCCCACCGTAATGTTATTGAAGTCACCAGGCTCCAATGTAAATGGCCCTGCGGACTGCAAAAACAAGCGGTCACCCGCCGGATTCCCAGCACCCACCTCCGTCCATGGTTCCACTCCGACTCCTGCGGTGCCCCACTGGTATGGATCCGTGTCACCAGGAAACATATAATCCGCTTCAATTTCCAAATTGGCCCCTGTGGCTGGGGTCAACCCATCTCCTCCATAAGCCATGCGTTGACCATTCTTCCAGTATCCGCGCATGTAATTGTAGTACTGCGCAGCCAAGGTCGGCTGGCCGTTGATTCCAAAATTCCAATTGTAATAGATGAACTTCCGCATCCCATAGCGCTCGTTGTCTTTGATCCCATCGCCGTATCCGATGCCTATGCCACTGTATGGGATTCCCAAGGAGTCAATGGCATCGGTAAAAACCGTTGTCAGCGGGTTGTCAATGGAATCTGAATCTTGGTACGGTCCTTCAAAAAAGTCCACTCCCATCGCCGGTGGATTGCTCCCGTACCCAATGGAATAACTCGTTGCTTCATCAAAGGCATCGCCATTGTAAGCGTACCCCAATCCACGGCGCACATCCACTCCCACATAATCGTCCACGTGCCCTCCCAAGTCGCAATCCACCCATTGCGCGAAATACGTTTCCGTCAATGTTTGTGTTCCCTGGTTGATCACCACATAGTTGTAAAACTGCATGTTATTGACCTCATCGTTGGTCGAGAATGCAAAGGCCTGAGCACGAATTTCCATACCAATCGGCTCTCCTTGTGACTCCGAATGGATGTTGCCCTTATCATTGAAAATCCAGTAGTACGTCTGATCTCCGTACAACGGAACGGGATCTTCACGACGACGTTCTGCACAATCGATTTCTTGCAGAAAATCGTACCACGGATAATCTCCCGCTGAAGGATCATAAAACCCATTCGCATCATAATCCATGAACGGCGACAAGTAGAAATCTTGATTCAAACTCACATTTCCATGTGCCGGATAATCAAAGAAATAAGCGGGAATGCTATACCCGTTTGGGAATTGCTCTTCCATGTCACATTCCGGATCCGCCGTGCAATCGAAATACTGGCGATGGCGCATCGCATCCGCTCGTTGTGAGATGGCAAATTTATCGTACTGTTCGCATACGGCTGGACCAACCTCGGCAGCCCCTGTATTGGTCAATGGACCGGGCCAAAAGTCATTGCCTGTATTGCGGTACCGAACCGCCGCCAATTTCAATTGCTGATCCGGACTGATGCCTCCCATCCACAAAGCTCCTCCGTACACAACGGACACCCCTTCTTCCTTGGGAACCATGAATGCACCCTTATCAATGGCTCGGTTGTACCACAGCGCTCCCGCATTTTCAATCAAAGCCCGCACATTGTTCCATTCCAAATCCCGCAATGCCGTTGCTGGCGCGCAAGCATCGGCCCGCGATTCACCCATAACAGATTCGTACGTTTTTGGGATGATGTAGCCTTTTTGAATGACGACTTTCCCGTTTTCAATGGAAGAAGCGTCAGTCATTTGAGCGCATGCAAATGCATAGCAGCAGGTTGCAAAACATGTCAGGAAAAATCGAACCATGGGAGGGTGACTAAGGCAGTTGATATTCAGTCGAGGAGCAAGTTACACAGACCCGCTCAAAACACACACTTCGAACGAATTATGTCTCAATCGACTGGAACGATTACCAAGTCTCGGGTATACAGCAGCCAACCGAACACCTTCTTTCCAAGCTCCATTTCCGCGATGGCGTCCATGTAGCTCTTCACCTGAAGATGGTGCTTCTTGTCTGGTGTTCCTGTTTTGTAGTCCAACACGTGCCAACCGTCCTCAAGTTTCACCACACGATCTGGACGTCCAACTTCACCCGATGACAAGCGCAGCGGCCGTTCAGCAAAACGGTAATCTACAGGCGCCTCAAAGAAACGTTTCCATTCCGCATGGAACAGCACGTCTTCCACTGCTTTCACGACCTCATCTCGCTGCTCCGGATCCATCCCGAAGGAAGAGCCCAGTCTCGGTTGAATGTTATCCCAATCGGAGCGTTGTCCAACCTGAGCCAAGAGACCGTGCACGGCGTTTCCGTATGTCCGTTGGCTGAGGGCACCTCCCGGCATGGCTTCAGACCAAGATCCTTTGGGCCGTGCGACGATGGCACGAATGGCTCCTCCCGCCTTTAAAGCCGTTTCCCGAATGGTCACTTGAGATTCCGCATTCCCCAGTTCGGTTGCCTTGCGGTCTTCAGTCCCGAGGCCCCACATCCCGTCTCCTGCTTGTTCCGACACAAACTCCTGTTCCATGCTTTGCAAAAGCAATTGAGGCAAACTTTTCGGCCCTTCTGCATGAACGCCTTCCACTTCGAATTCGAGCAACACATCGAGCCGTTCGATTGGACGCGTTGAGGTCACATACGCCACATTCAATCCGTCGAGTAACGTGCGATCAATCTCCCGCTGCCGTTCCGTTCCCAATTCTGTGTCTTTTAAATCAGAATCGCGGAGCAATGCCGCAGGCAGTCCATACTTTTTCTGATCCAACAACACAGGAAGTTCGTCTTTAAACGCGGCTATTTTATCGTGAACCATAGGGGCAATCACAATCGGGAAAGCCAAGCCTTTCGCCTTATGCGGCGTCATGATTTGAACGGCACCCTGAGCTCCACTGACACGAATGCTCCGCTTGTGACCTCTACGGTCCCACGATTCAAGGAATGCAGGCAATCCAGATCTTCGCTGACCGCTCACTTCGTGAGCCAATTCCAACAATCCCTCCGCATAGGCTGGATGACTTTTGCTCCAACCCAGTGCTTCAAAACAATGGCCAATAAGAGCCACCAACGGCTCTGCACTTCGTTCCTCCAATTTCAATTCAGGGACCAATTTCTTGAGCAAAGCCTCCGAGTGAATCACGCCACGTTCACGTTCTTGACCATCCGCCGTGACAAAGCGTTCGATCTCATGATGTTCCCACAACCACTTCGCTTCATCCGTCTCAGGATGCAGCGCAGTGAAACACTGAAGAAAGTCAATGACGTGCACCTGGTTGAGGGGCTCCAAAATACTTCGAAGCAGTGCGATCACCCCACGCGGTGCCGGGTGTCTACCCAAGTGCAAACTTTCTGAAGTAAACGGGGTGATCCCGTGATCCAACAAGAATTGTGCGAGTGCTGCGCCATCTCTGTTTTTGCGCATCAATACCGCGATGTCCGAAAGCTTGAAATGTCCATCTGAATCCGTGGCTTGGAATCGCATTTGGCCTTCCGTTTTCACCAACTGTCCACCGGTATGCTTTAGAATTCTCTGCAGGACCCACTCATGCCGTTTCCGCTCTCGATCTTCCACTTTTTTATCCACCAAACATGTGGCATGTACCGCCCCATCAAATTCCTTCATCGCCACTTGATCCGGAGCATCGTAAACCGACTGCAAATCGCTTGGAAGCATGCTCTGGATTCGCCTAAAAAGCCGATTATTCCAAGCGACTATAGCTTTCCCTGAGCGAAAATTGTTTTCCAAGTTCAATGGCTTCGCACTTCGCTTCAAGGATTCTGCGGCTTCTAACAGTACAGGTCCAGGATTGTCAATCAAATTCGGCAAAGCTTGCAACTGCTCATAATTGCCATTGCGCCATCGGTAAATCGCTTGTTTTCCATCACCCACAACCATCCCCATGTGACGCGTAGATAAAATGTGTTCAAACAACTGCACCAAATTGTGCCACTGGGTGATGGACGTATCCTGAAACTCGTCGATAAAAATATGCTGATATCGGTTGCCTAACCGTTCAAAAATGTAGGGAGCTGGATTGTCTCGTACCAAATCAGCAATCTCTCGATTCAACGAGGAGAGCAATCGCACATTGGATTCCACTTGTACTTCCTCCAACGCATCTCGAATCAATGCCAACGTTCCAATGAGACTCGCCCGTTCTTGAAGGTGAGCCAACATCTTGTGTTTTTGCCCGGCTTCCCCGGTGTGCACAGACTCCCACGCATCGCGAACCGCTTCGAACACAGCGCCAAGACTTTCCAATGCTTCCAAAGTAGCTGGGGCTGTTTTGGTCTTCCCAAATCCAGCAGATTCAAATTGAGTCGTCAATCGCACTCCGAGTGCCGCATCTCTCCCCTGACCCTTCGCCACTTTGGCAAGCCAACTCGGTAACGCCCCATGTGAAAAATCCGAAGCGGTCAAACCCGCATCTCGAATGGCCTTCTGGGCGTTTTTGGCCTTTTCAATCGGAACAGAAAAGGTTTCGTTTAAATACGCCTTGATTTCCTTTCGATACTGACCAAAACGTTCTGTGGGCCATTCATCTGGAGGCAGAGCCCTCAAAACGGGCTGCATGTGTTCGCGTGTGACCTGTTTTCCAAACTTCACCAACTGCGATCGAAGCATCGCATTGCGCTCTTCATCGACTTGTTGGCGCACAAATCCTTCCAGCATAGAAGTTAACGCTTCTTCCCCTGGAAGACCCACTCGACTCAAAACACGTCCTACAGCTTGATCGATCAACTGGTCCTCATCCAACTCAATTTGAAACGCTTCATCCCATTCCAAATCCCGGGCAAAACTTCGAACCAAGCGATTGACAAAACTATCAATGGTCATAACACCAAAGTCCTCGTAGCGAAAAAGCATGCTTTGACCCAGTGCTTTCGCTCGCCTTTGCATCTCATCGGGTGCTACATCCAAAACCTCTTGGAGCCTGTCAAACATGACCCCTTCACCTTCAGCTACAGCTTGCACGTCTCGAAGGACGCGGTCTTTCATTTCTTGTGCTGCCTTATTTGTAAAGGTGATGGCCAGAATTTTTCTGAAGTAGGTTGGATCATCTACTTGCAAGCAACAGCGTAGATACTCTTGCACCAGCCGAAAGGTTTTTCCTGAACCCGCTGAGGCTCGAACAATCAGAAATTCAGGCTTTTGCTCGCTTATTGTCACTTTTTCTTTAGAAATTGAAGGGGTTGTGCAACATCTTGCCAAATTAGGTGTCTTAAACTTGGATGTCAACTTCGAGGAAATGAATTTCAAGCGATTAACAATGAAAAAAAACCAGCGCCATGTTTATGCATTGATCGCGCTGTGTTTTCTTCTGGGCCAAGGCTGTACTCAACGGTGGTGGTGGAACAATGACCCCATTCCTGGAACGTTTCGCCTGGACGCTCAACTCGAGTGGAACGCCATGGTGACAGAACTTGGAGACGCGAATGTGGATCATCTCGGCCACACACTACGTCTGGACAATCTGCAGATGTACATCTCCGAGATGGAACTGCGCGCCGAAAACGGTGAATGGGAATTCATCGGCGATGTCGCGTTGCTAGATTTTAGCGTGCTCAAACCGCACATTTTGGCGCCTGTCCCAGCAGGTGTTTACGACGCCATACGATTTGGCGTTGGCCTCCCGTCAGAAATCAATACGGACATGGACCCCGCCTCCTATCCCAATGACCATCCCCTGAGCGTTCCCGGATCGGCCGGCATGTTCTGGACCTGGTCTTCAGGCTATGTTTTCGTCAAATATGAAGGGAAGTTCGCCGCGGAACCCGGACAACCGCTCCTCGAGCCGCTGTCCTACCATTGCGGAACGGATAGCAGTTTCCGCTCGGTCATGCTTGAATTTGAAGAGCCTCTCCTCATCCAATCGAGAGAACTCACGGTTCAAGAACTGGTGTTCGATGCCGCTTTGTCATTGGTTGGTGCAGCCGATAGCATTGACATTGTTGCAGATCCGGTAACGCACAACGCATCCGGCACAACCTTAGGCGGCCGCATCATGGATCTCATGGACGACGCGTGGTCCTTGCGATGATGCGTTCTCGACAACCACATCAACAAACGTGGATTCTCTGGATCCTTGTGTTGGCCTGCTTGACAAGTTGTGAACGCTGTCAAGAAGCCGAGTGCGAAGGGGCGGACTGCAATCCAGCGGCCACACCATATGTGCTTGAGATTCCTCCATTTTTTCCTCCGATGGACATTCCCGCGGACAACCCGTTGACCGTGGAAGGCGTGCATCTAGGGCGGATGCTTTTTTGGGAGAAGTCCCTTTCACAGGACGGAAGCATGAGTTGCGGCAGCTGCCATCTTCCTGAGCATGGGTTTTCCGACCCGAGCCCATACAGCACAGGCATAACAGGCGCTCAGGGACTTCGAAACGCCATGGCTTTGATCAACATCGGCTGGGCCTCCAACTATTTTTGGGACGGCCGGGGGGCTTCACTAGAAGAGCAGATTCTCGAACCGGTTTCCCATCCCGATGAAATGGCGATGCCTTGGCCCGACGCCGTCGCGCAATTACAAGCTTCCACTGAGCCAGTCGATTATCCAAACCTGTTCCTCAAAGCCTTTGGAACAGATGAAATCAACTCCGAATTGACCACAAAGGCCATCGCTCAATTCTTGCGAACGATGATCTCAGCCGATTCCAAATTCGATCAGTGGAGGAGAGGCGAAACGTCGTTGAGTGATGAGGAGTTTGCAGGGTATGAGATTTTCCTGCGTGAAGGCGGCGATCCAGAAACCACTCCAGGCGGTCAGTTTGGAGGGGACTGCTTTCATTGCCATGGTGAAGCCGGACTGCAGTTCAGTGACTATTTATTCCGAAACAATGGCCTGGACAGCACGTTTGTGAATGATGCTGGTCTTGCTGGTGTTACCGGAATGCCTTTGGATTCAGGTCGGTTCAAAACGCCAACCTTACGAAACGTCTCACTGACAGCGCCTTACATGCATGATGGCCGTTTCACTACACTGGAAGAAGTCTTGGACCACTACAATACAGGAGGCGTACCTTCGTCAACGATAGACCCCTTTATGAAATATACCACCGGGGGACTCGCTCTCAGTCCTGTTCAAAAAACTCATCTTCTGGCTTTTCTTGAAACTCTGACGGATACGTCATTCATAGCGGCTAGTCAATTCCAAGATCCACATTGAAGTTAGAACTCGAGGAGCAGCTTGCTTGGTCCAAAAAATACCGCTGGAAGGTTCATGCGCTGTTCGCGCGTTGGATGCGCAAACCCCCTCGTGACTTGGACGCTATCTTTCATGAGCGGCACGATGAAGTCTTTGAAGAAGTGGATTGTCTGGATTGCGCCCATTGCTGCAGAACAACGAGTCCTATATTCAAAGTGCGGGACATCGAACGGATTTCCAAGTCCCTTCGGATGAAAATCGGTGCATTCAGTCGTAAGTATTTGAAAATGGATGATGAAGGGGATTGGGTTTTGCAAAAGTCCCCCTGCTCTTTTTTGGATGAAGGGACCAACTCTTGCACCATTTATGACGTCCGTCCACAAGCATGTGTCGAATATCCTCACACCGACCGAAAACAGATGTCTGGCATCTTGGCGATTACAGAAGAAAATGCGCACGTTTGCCCAGCGGTGTCCAGCATGGTTCAAAAAATCCTAGAGGCGGGAGGAGGCAAAAAATAACCTCGTTTTCTGTAACCCCACGGGTTCTTCTGCGTAAAAAGCGGTATGATCCGCTCAATTTTCATCTCATTCATGTTCTTGATGTGCTTTACAGCACCTCAACTGACATTGGCTCAATGCCCGCAGGTATTGGGTTCTGCTGGGGAAATCACCAGCAATCCCGTTTGGTACAATTGCACAGATGATTTAAACATCTTGGCCATTGAAACCGCTTCTTCATGGAGCAATTTGGTCGTCGACTGGGGAGACGGCAGCCCAATACAAACCATTGGAGCCTTTGAATCGGGAGATTCTACACTAGCCCACCCCTATGTAGCGGGCAACCCTCATTATGAGGTTACGCTGTCTGAGGCAGACGGATCGTGTACTGTTGAGGGACTGTATTATGCCGGTGCCCCCGTAAGCGATTTCTGGAGCACCTCAAACGTCATTTGTCAGGGAACGGCTGTTCAATTTCACCAAGAAACGAGCGGACCTGGCATTCAATACAAGTGGAATTTCGGTGTGAATCCCGTATTTCTGTCCACAGCGACAGGCAATGTGAGTTTTACATTTCAGAACCCTGGAGTGTATGAAGTTCAGAGCGTTGTTCTTTACGACAACACGGAAGCTGCGTGTTCCGATACGTCGAGCGTCACGGTAAATGTCCTTGAACGTCCTGATGCGGAGATCGTTTTGTCAGAAATCGAAGCGTGCGGAGAAGCTCAAATTACCGCCGAAGCGGTATCGGCAAATGCATTTCAATACGTTTGGTCTTTTGGTGTATCTCCTTATTTTCATGTGGGAAACACATTGGATGCCGTCGATTTGAATGGTCCTGGAACTTACCCCATTTCATTGGAAGTCACGAGCAGCAACGGATGTCATACATCCCTTCAAGAAACGGTAACCATTCATCCGGAGCCCGTTGTTGGGTTTGATGTTGAAGCCGTATGCATTGGAGACCCTTCCAACTTTTTCGACACGTCTACCATTCAATGGGGAACGGATATCACTGGATGGTACTGGCAATTTGGTGATGGCCAAACGAGCTTTCTCTCCAACCCGAGCATCGACTATGCTTTAGCAGGTGACTACCAGGTTTCATTGACCGTCAACACACCTGAATGCACTTCGACTTTCATCGACACCTTGTCTGCTCACGCCATTCCAACAATTGCGGCAACCGCTGACTTGATGGAGGGATGTTCGCCTTTATCGGTCAACCTAGAGGCCTCTGGAACATTGAACGCAACGTATTCATGGAACTTTGGCAATGGCAACACGGCCATAGGCGAGCAAGTGACTTACGATTTCATCACAGCCATTGGAAACGATTCCGCGCATGCCCTTTCCGTAACAGCTACTTCTGAGCATGGATGCACCGCTACCGAGAGCTTGAGCGTTATCGCGCATGCCCCGGCCGTTGCCACATTCTCGATCAGCGATGAATCGGCCTGTGCACCATTCACGCCTTTGATCAACAACCAATCTGCAGGGGCCTCCTCTTACGAGTGGTTCATCGATGGCGCGGCCGCAGGCAATGCAACCAATCTCAATCATACGTTTGAGAACACCTCCGCTTTTTTGCAATCCAGTTCTTTGGATTTGATTGCCAACGCAAGCAATGGTTGTCATGATACCATATCGGTTATGATGGAGGTTTTTCCAGAAGCCGACTTTTCCTTTAGTCTCTCAACGGACTCTGTGTGCAGCCCGCTCGAGCTAATCATGCCCACGATCTTTAGTGCTTCTACATTCAACTGGGACTTCGGAAACGGAGAAACATCGAATGAAGCACAGCCCCATATGCTTATCGCTAATGAAACAGGCGAATTGCTTGCTTCCACAGTCGTGTTCTCTGGAACTTCTGCTTTTGGTTGTAGCGATACACATGAACAAACCGTGCACGTGAAGCCACAACCGGTTGCTGAGATCACATTGGCTTCTGCCAACGGTGGATGTGCTCCTTTTGACGCCCTATTCAACAACAACAGCATCAACGGGGATGTCTACACATGGAACTTCGGTGATGGATCGGAAGAGGCGCAAACCAACGGCGATGTGAATCACGCATTCCAAACCGGAAGCGAAACAGCCAACTACACCGTGACCTTGACAGCGACGGACGCATTGGGTTGTGCGGATACCACGACAGAAACGGTAACCGTATTTCCCACTGCTGACTTCAACTTGCAGCTCGCTGTGGATTCTGTGTGTTCACCACTCGTGATCACCATGCCAACCATTGAAGGCGCGCAAGACATCACGTGGAACTTCGGGGACGGAACATCTTCTAACGAGATCAATCCAACCCACACCTGGTCCAACAACTCCGACGAATTGCTTTCTACTTTGGTTTCTTTCGAGGGACAAACGGCAGATGGATGCTTCGGAACAGCTTCTGCCATGGTACACGTGAAGCCACAACCGGTTGCTCAGATCACATTGGCTTCTGCCAACGGTGGATGTGCTCCTTTTGATGCCCTGTTCAACAACAACAGCACCAACGGGGATGTCTACACGTGGAACTTCGGTGACGGTTCGGAAGAGGCGCAAGCCAACGGCGATGTGAATCACGCATTCCAAACCGCTAGCGAAACAGCGAACTACACCGTGACATTGACCGCGACAGACGCATTGGGTTGTGCGGATACAACGACTGAAACGGTAACCGTATTCCCTGCAGCTGACTTCAACTTGCAGCTCGCTATGGATTCCGTGTGTTCTCCACTCGTGATCACCATGCCAACCATTGAAGGTGCGCAGGACATCACATGGAACTTCGGGGACGGAACATCTTCCGACGAGATCAACCCTACCCACACCTGGGCAAACAACTCCGATGAATTGCTTTCTGCTTTGGTTTCTTTCGAGGGACAAACAGCAGACGGATGCTTCGGAACGGCTTCTTCCATGGTGCACGTGAAGCCACAACCGATTGCTGCTTTTGACATGAATGTTGACAGCGGATGTGAGCCTCTCAACACCATCTTTAGTAATACGAGTGAAGGTGCCGATAGCTACGTTTGGAGCCTTGGAAACGGTCAAGCTCCTGAGAGCATGGTCAGCGCTTCTGATTTTGAGGGGACGTATCAAACCAGCGGTGAACCGACCACATACACAGTTACTTTGATTGCCATTGATGCCTTGGGTTGCACAGATGAGCGCACAGCACAGATCAATGTACTGCCAACTCCAGTCTATATTTTGGACTTAGAGTTTGCGGAAGCCTGTTCGCCATATGAAGCGACCATGCCAGTAATGGAAAATGCCGAAACGACTTTTTGGTCTTTCGGTGATGGTACGATGTCCAACGAATCGACCCCTACGCACAGTTGGTTCAATAATTCGGACATCCTTGAGAACCATACGATTCAATTTCAGGGAGCGAACGCATATGGATGTGTAAACCAAGCGAGCACGGCCATTGAGGTCAAGCCGCAGCCTATTGCTGCCTTTTCCATGAATTTGGACGAAGGGTGTGCTCCTTTTGACGTCATCTTCTCGAATGAAAGCATTCGTGCCGACTTCTTTGGTTGGGACTACGGGGATGGCCACGAAAACTCCTTTGGCAATACATCAGATCACGATTACACGTATCTGACTGAAGCCACCCTAATGACCTACACAGTCGGATTGACAGCAACGCATGCGTTGGGTTGCAGCGATCTGAAACTGGACTCTGTGACCGTATTCCCTAGCGTTTTCGCAGCGTGGGTAGGATCCGTTGAAGGATGTGCTCCCTTTGAAACCAATCTCGAGTACATCGGGGGCGAACAGGAAACAATCCAGTGGGATTTGGGCAATGATACTGAAGCCACAGGAGCCTTGGCTGCTGCAACGTATGAAGGTGAGATGGGAACCGATGTCAATTACACGGTTTCACTAGCCATCATGAGTGAAAACGGTTGTTCTGATCAGTCAAACTTTGATATCACTGTTCACCCGGCTCCATTGACTGGCTTGTCCGTTGATCTGGATGCCTCCTGTGCAGAAACGGAAGTTGTGGTGTCCAACACCTCTGCTTTCGCAGACAGCGTGGTACTGAACCTTGGCAATGGCACAACGTTGATCAATTCTGATTTGACGAGCGTAACCGTCGCGTATTCGAATGATAGCGATACCGATGTGACCGTTCTATTAACACAGGACATTTTCACTGATTTCGGTTGTTCAGCAACGGCAACGGTAGCCCATACGGTTCACCCGAAGGTCACTGCTGCGATTGAAACGCCGGAAGCAGCGTGCACTCCAGCGCTTGTTCAATTGGGCAACACCTCCATCAACGCCAACGGCAATCAGCTGTGGATGTTCGGAGATGGAAACACGTCCAGCGCAAACGCTCCTGAGCACCTCTTCAATAGCCAAAGCAACACGGATTCGACGTACGTCGTCACATTGGTGGCTCAAAGCGAAGACGGATGTTCGGATACCGCTAGTGTTGATGTTGTTGTTTGGGGAACACCTACCGCACAGTTGAGCTTGAACAATTTGGAGGGTTGCTACCCTGTTGAAGTCACGTTTGAAAACACCAGCGAAGGACAAACCATGAACACTTGGGCTTATGGCAACGGAGAAACTTCCGCGACCAATGATAGCCTGCATAGCAAGGTGTTCTTCAATCCAACGCAAGAGCTCATCACATATGAAACGGTCCTCACGGCAACCAATGCACATGGATGTGCAACGGAAGCGATGGTCAGCTTTGATGTTGCACCGCATTTGAATGCCGCATTCGACGCTGTAAGCGCGGGATGTTCTCCTGTAAACGCACAGTTGATCAACCAATCTGAAGGAGCCGCATCTTACAGCTGGAGCTTCGATGATGGTTCCATCCCATCGAACGAATTTCAGCCCAATCACTCCTTCGTGAACACCACGAATGAAGACATGACCTTCGAGGTTCAGTTGATTGCCCAGTCTGCATACGGTTGTATCGACACGGTTTCCGTTGGCGTGCATGTTTATCCCATGCCCCATGCAGAATTTTCCGTAACACCGGTAACACAGACGTACCCGAATGCTACCGTTGGGATCAACAATATGAGCCTATCCTCTGATGCTGCTGTTCAATACTGGAGCTTCGGTGATGGTGCTGAATTGGCAGGAGAGCAACCGATTTTCCATACCTACAACACCTGGGGGACCTACAACATCACCTTGCTTGTTGACAACGGGTTTTGCGCAGATGCGCAAACAGAGCAGGTTCAAATCCTATCTCCCAACCCGGTTGCTAACTTCACAGGAAGCGGTGCTGGATGCGCTCCTCTTTTGGTCGCATTTGACAACCTTTCCAACCACGGAGCAGGATATGTTTGGGACTTTGGTGATGACTACATGACCTCTGAAGAATCTCCTGTTCATGTGTACACACGTCCTGGAGTTTACAATGTTTCATTGACCGCTATCGGCTTTGAAGGACAGGAGCATGAAGCCATTCATTATGCGACTGTCGAGGTTTTCCCAACGGCTACTGCAGCCTTTGTCTTCAGTCCTTCTCAGGTGGTCGCTCCAGATCAGCCGGTTGAATTCATCAATCTCTCTGATGAGGATGCCACGGAGTTTCTGTGGACTTTCGGCGACGGAATGGTCAGTACGGAGGCGAATCCAATCTACACGTACACTGAGCCTGGACAGTACGATGTTTCATTGACTGCAAACAATGTCTTCAATTGCCCTAGCACGTTCATTATGGAACAGGCCATTGAAGCGACAAGTGGCGGCTTTATGGAATTCCCTACTGGATTTACCCCGAACAACGGAGGATCTAATGGTGGTGGATACGATCCAGCAAGTCTAGACAACGATGTTTTTCACCCTCATCACTTGGGAATCGTCCAATACGAAATGGTCGTATTCAACAAGTGGGGAGAGCTCATCTTCCGCTCAACCGATCCATACATCGGGTGGGATGGATACTTCCAAGGCCGCATCGCACGTCAAGACGTGTATGCATGGAGGGCAACAGCCCAGTTTAGCAACGGTCACCGCGTTACAAAAGCCGGTGACGTGACACTCATCATCCAATGAACCCATTTCCTATGACCTATAATTTGAAAACCATTGCTATGAAACGCATTCTCATCATCGGGGCCCTTCTGGGCGGATTGTTCGCAGTTGAAAGCCAAGCTCAAGATTTGCGCTTTACCCAATACAATGCGATTCCTACGTCAGTCAATCCGGCCTTCGCGGGTTCTTTGGACCGCGCTCGTTTGGTAAGCGTATACCGCAATCAATGGGCAAGTATGCCCGGCTCTTACGTCGGTTGGCATGTCGCTCACGATTGGTTCAATCGCGAGTTGAATAGCGGATTCGGCATCCTTTTCTCACAAGAGGAAGCTGGCGCTGGCGGGTTGAACACCACGCGTTTTGCCATGCAGTATGCCTACGAAGTTCCTCTTGGAAATGGATGGCGTTTGCGTCCTGCTTTGCAAGCAGGAATTGGTAACCGCTCCATCAATATGCACCAATTGACTTTCGGTGATCAGCTGATTCGAGGCCCCCAGGTTTCTTCCATCGAAGACCGACCAAGCGTTACTCAGAATTACTTTGATTTCGGCACTGGCGTGCTCCTTCTCGGAAAGAAGACGTGGTTGGGATGCTCATTTGATCACTTGAACACACCCAATGAAAGTTTGAACCCGACCTACATCGACCCGATGGATGTCCGTGTTTCTGTACACGGAGGATTCCGCATGGCACTCGTTGACCCTGTTCACAATAAGAACTTTGGAGACATGGTCGTTGCATTCAACTACATGGCCCAAGATCAATTCAATCAAATGGACCTCGGAATCTACTATGACACTCAGCCATTGAGTATCGGACTTTGGTACCAAGGGCTTCCATTCGGGCATACCATTGAAGGAGGTACGGATGTTGACGCTGTCAGCATCATCCTTGGGTATGGTACAGACAATTGGAAGATTGGTTACAGCTATGACATGACCCTCAGTAGCCTCGGATTGGCAACAACAGGAGGAAGTCACGAAATCGTACTCAGTGCCACGTGGCAAACGATCCGGCGCAACAAGCCGCAATTGCCTCGTTACATGCCTTGCCCCATTTTCTGATAGTTAAGCGGATCAGGAAAATCAGTGTGGGCTCTGTTGCCTCCATTTCATTCCCCAGAATGGAAAGGTGGGTGGCAGGGTCCGCATTCATTTCGAACGGTTTAGCCCGATCTGGTTGACCTCTGGCTCCAATTGAACTCCGTATTGGGAGTGCACATCGTGCATGATGTCCTGCGCAAGTTGCCAAATTTCGGCTCCAGTCGCACCTCCATAATGCACCAATACCAGCGATTGATTGACGTGTACCCCGTGGGTTCCTCTGTGTTTCCCCTTCCAACCCGCTTGCTCAATGAGCCACCCCGCAGCGACTTTAACAGTTCCATCCGACTGCGGATAATGGGCCACTTCTGGATGGGCCGTTTGCAACCGCTTAAATTCATCTGGACCGAGCACAGGGTTCTTGAAGAAACTTCCCGCATTGCCCAGTTTTTTGGGATCAGGAAGCTTGGTTGAACGAATCTGCATCACAGCTTTCGCTACATCCGCGTGCGTCCATGATTCCTCAGGCAAGGCCTTGAGCTCCTGTTGAATGGCCCCATAGGCCGTTTGCAATGGAGCGTTTTTTTTCAAAAAAAAGGCTACCCGAACAATGATCCATTGTCCTTTTTCAGAGGATTTGAAGATGCTCTCTCGGTAGCCAAATTCGCACGACGCTGCATCGAACCGTTTCAAGGATCCTGTTTGCACATGGATGGCCTCCAGCCAAAGAAAACGATCTTTCAATTCAACGCCATAAGCCCCTATGTTTTGCATCGGAGATGCCCCCACTTGTCCGGGAATGAGCGCCAGGTTTTCCAACCCATGCCACCCGTTCTTGAGCGCTAGCATCACCCAATCATGCCAGTTTTCTCCAGCACCGACCACCACTTCAATGCGGCCACCTTCCTCCTTGAGAACACGAACTCCACGAATACCAACGTGCAAAGCCAATCCTTCCCAGTCCGCGTGCATGAGCATATTGGAGCCTCCCCCCATAACGAGCAGGGCAGCATCTCGCTCTTGTCTCCAGGACAACGCAAAGCGAACATCATCGTCTGAATGCGCTGTAATCCAATGAGCCGCATGTGCTGAAATGCCAAACGTCGTCCACGATGCCAAGTCCATTCCTTCCAGGACTGCAGGGTCTTCGGTTGTCTGCGCAATCGTTCCAACAGCGTTTTCTTGCTCAGGTTCTTTCCGTTTCAATCGGCGAGCATTCCATTCTTCGCGAGATAGCTTCAATTGGGCATCATCAGCATGAATCAAAGACTGAATCAATACCTGAGATGGATAAATCTCAGCTACGTGCTCATGAACCAACCAACGGCTGCTACCTATAGGCTGCCACTCGACAAAATGCCGTGGCCCATCGATTCGATACAAGGTATCCAATCCATCCAAAGCGCGGTAAAGGGGGAATTCTAGAAACATGCTTTCAGGGAGCAATTTCGGACGTACTGCAGAAACAAACGCTTACAAACGGGGTTGTATTTTTGAACAACTGTTTTTCTATCCCATGTCCAATACAATCCAACCCGTTCCTGAAAAAGGACACCCCCTCGTTCTATCGGCCAGAGAAGCAGCCGCACAAGGGCAATGGGATCGTGCCCTGTTGGATTTCAACAAGGCCCTCGAAGTGAACGTGGAATGGAATCGCAATCCCGACTTCAAACACGATCGCGCCATTGCCCTGTTCCACATGGGACAAAAAAATGAGGCGCTCCTCGAACTAAACGAAGCCGTCAACTTGCAACCCGATTACGGTTACAGGTTTGCCGCGCGAGGTTGGATGAGGCAAGCGTTAAAAGATGTCCCCGGAGCCATCGCCGATTACACCAAAGCGATTGCATTGGACCCCGAAGACGCGATCAGCCTCAACAACCTTGGCTTGCTCGAAGAACAACAGGGATACCATCAAGAAGCAAAAGAGCGTTTTTCCGCTGCCGATGAACTCGCCGGCATACTGAAAAACGAATCCATCTCCACGGCAGAATTGAAGCCACAAGACGATCTTCCGTTGCCACAAGCAGAGCCCGAAGTAAAGTCCAGTTCTCCCAATCTCGTGTCTGAAATTAAACGTGCGTTGCGAAACGCGGATGGACGCAAAGAATTTATTGCTTTCCTCCGCAACGGATTTAAATTGTAGCACTAACACTGCTCTATTGGATTCCGAAAAAACCCATCTCTCTTTTTTAGACCAGGTGGTTGATTCTGTGATGAAACAACCCGACCCGGCATCGTGCTTGGTTATTTTACCCAGTCAAAGAGCCACGGGAAAATTTCATCGTCGCCTCGCCTCCAAAATGCCCGGTGCTGGGTGGTTGCCCAAAGCATGCACTTTGGGAACCGTTTTGCAAGAGCATGCAGGATTGACTCCTATGGACCCGTTGGAAGGATTGGCCGAGTTATATCTCACATGGACTGAGCTCAAGGCGCTCGATCAATCGAGCGATAAAGAATCGATTGGGTTCACGGCCTTCGGCCAATGGGGACGCATTGCGTTGCGTGATTTCAATGAAATTGATCAGTATTTACTCGATCCGAAAGCTGTGTTCAAGAACCTCTGTGACATCGAGGGCATCGAAGAATGGAGCTTTCAATCTGAGGCTGATTTAAAATCCGGACAACGCCAGTTTCTTCGGCGCTTCATGCAACTCGGACCACTGTATGAGGCCTTTCAAAAGAAGCTTGCTGATAAGCAATGGGGGTATGGTGGACGCATCGCTCGCGTTGCGTCGGAATCCAAGAGTCTGGAGGCCTACAGCCATGTTTTCGTTGCAGGATTGAGTGTTCTCACGCCTGCCGAACGGGCTTTTCTTCATCGCTATGAACAAAAAAACAGCCTTACATGGCTTTGGGATGCTGACGCAAGCTATGTGACCCAGCCTATGATGGAAGCCGGTTTGTTTATCCGAAATCAGGCATTGCCCCAAGCCATTAACGCTTTGCCTCGGCGCCTAGAAGCGAGTCCTCCATCCATCCATATCATCGGTTGTAGCAGCTCTGTATATCAAGCTCAAGCCGTCCGAGAAATTGTTTCCAACATCCCGGTAGATCAACGGGATGGTCGCACCGCTATTGTTCTTCCGGATGGTGCTTCCCTCCCACTGGTGCTTCAGAGTCTTCCCGAATTGAACAACAAGGGATACAATGTCACCATGGGCTTGAGTTGGGGAGAAACCCCTGCAAGCGGATTTTTAGAAGCTGTGAAACCCCTGATTTTGCGCAGTGGTCAGCAATTGAATCATGGGGATTTACGTTCAATCATCAGCGACCCGGTAGCGCTCGCAGCATGCGGCAGGACCAAGCTCATCCAAGACGGTTCCCGGGTAATGAACCAACTCGCCAAAAAACACTTGGCCTGGCTTAGCGCCAGTCAACTGGGAGAGCATTCAAATGGTATTCTCGTTGATTTTGTCAATGAGTTGCTCACCAACAAAGCCGCTGACCCCTTAGAAGCTTCCATTGGGTTGGAACGTTGGGCAGGGAGCATTGGAAACATGTTGACGCTCAACGACGCCAAGTCCGAAATGGATCCATGGATCATGGCGAGTTGGGAACGGGTGATGCAAGCCTTTTCCGTTGTCAGGCGATTTCAAGAACAGCACGGTCTTCTTTCCACTTGCGAAGAAGTGTGGAGCATGGCCCTCCAAAGCTTGGCGACTGAGCGCATCGACCTCCTTGGCGAGCCTGAAGACGGCTTGCAAATCATGGGGCTGATCGAAACTCGAGCGTTGGATTTTGATCGCGTCATTGTTCTTGATTGCAACGAAGGCGTATTGCCAAAATCAGCCCTTACAGATAGCTTTCTCCCATTTGACCTGCGGAGCATTTGGGGATTGCCTGGGCGGCACGAACGGGAAGCCATCTTCGCTTACTACACCTACCGCTTGCTCAACCAAGCGCGTGAGGTGTTCTTCCTTTACCGGGCGCAAGATGAGGCCTCAGAAAAAAGCCGATATCTCTTGCAATTGGAGCAGGCTTTTCGTCCCAATGGAGAAGACCTTCTTCCTGTTGACGTCTCAACACTGCAAGCTCCTTTGCCCGGTCCGCGGCCTGCCATCCCAGCATTGCAATGGACCCCACAAGCAAGCACACGACTGGCCGCATGGGCACAAAAAGGAATCAGTCCATCTGCGTTGAACACCTTGATCAATTGCAAGCGCAATTTTTTCTACCAGTACCTCCTGCGCTTAAGCGAACCTTCAGAAGTTCAAGAGGAAATGGCATCGAGCACCTTCGGCTCTGTTGTGCACCAAGTCCTAGAAGATGGATTGAAATTATTCTTGGACAAGCCCCTTCAACAAGAACACTTGAGCTCCTTGAAAAAGGATGTCCAACGCTTGCTCCCAATTGCAATCAAGAAACATTTCAATTCTGACATGGTGCGCCAAGGAGAAAATTATTTGCAGGTCACCATGGCGGAAGCAACGCTCAAAAAAATTCTGACTTCAGAAATGACAGAATTGCATCCCGATAGCCAGCGGGTGATTCGTCATCTCGAATTGAATTTATCTCACACCTTCATAACGGGAGGCCGCATCGATCCCATCCGATTAAACGGCATGGCGGACCGAATTGAACGCGATGGCGACGAGGTCATCATCACCGATTACAAAACAGGGAATGTGACGTCCTCTGAATTGTCTTTGCCTGCCGATTGGGATGAGAAGGTCACATCTGGAAAAGCCTCTAAAGCATTGCAATTGTTGGTCTATGCCGCCATGGCTTTGGAGACCTTGGACGTGAATGGAAACAAAAAAGAAACCGACGGACAGCCTCTTTTGTACGTGCGGGCCGGTGTCCGATCTGGTAAAAATGCGCGTGCTGGGTTGCTCGAGTTGAAGATCGACAAGCAAAGTGGTGTGGACACGCGTCAGGCAAAAGAATTGCTCCGCTGGATCAGCCAATCCTTGGATACCCTGCATGACGACACGCCAAACGTAGAACACAAGGCCGAAGCTGCTTTTTGCTCTTACTGCACGGTACTCGACCCATTGCCACAATTCAACTTCTGATGCGTCGCATGGACATCAAAACGCAATCCAAGCTATGGGAATAGTCGCTAAACAGTCCGGCTGGGCCTCCCTTGCCATTGGCACAGGGCTCGTTCTTGGCGCGGTGAATACCATGATCGTCTTGCCAAGGGCTTTTGAAGGAGCTGAGTCCGAATGGGGGTTGGTCCGCATTATTACTTCGTGGGGAATCATCTTGAGTTCACTTGCTGTCGTTGGAGCACCTGGAGGCATTATGCGGTTTTTGGCCCGATACGATGAAAAAGAGCGGCCCGACATCCTCCGTACGTTATTGATTCTGCCCGCAGCAGGACTTCTTTTGGTCCTCCTGCTGTTCGCATTCAATGGACGCGACATCCTGCCTTTATTCGATGCCGAAAAGGGCTCCGCGCTCACCGATCACATCGCCGGGTTCCTTTTGATTACGAGCTTCATGGTGCTGCTCCATTTGGTTCGAGCATTGGTCAATCAACAACTCAAAACAGCGGTCATTTCTTGGGTTGACGAGGTGTGGCAAAAAGGGAGCTATCTGGTTCTAGGGCTCCTCTTATACTTCGAACAAATCGAATTTGACGCTTTCCTGAGTTGCTATATCGGATCATGGGCTGTGAGTGCTATTCTGCTCACCATCCAAGCATTCCAACTCCCTCAACGTATCGGGAATACGTGGCGATGGGATGAATTTAAAAACATCTTTGATTTCAGCCTGTTCAGTTTGTTCGCTGGTGGAGCGGCCATCATTGCTACCCACCTGGACTATGTCATGATTGGCATGTACATCGGACTGGCTCAAGTGCCGATTTACACCATCGGATTCTTTCTTGGCAGCGTCGTGGGAATGCCAACGCGCGCTACGCAGGGAATCTTAGGAGGACTCTCCGCCACACTCGTCGCTCAACGAAAAACGGCCGAAATCAATGAAATGAACCGCCGCAGTGCACGGGTCAATTTTCTTTTGGCCGCCGTGATCATGTCCGGAATCTGGGCGGGCATCGCACCGTTCCAACTCCTTCTCCCACCAGGCTATCGGGGTCTGGAGTTTGTCTTTCTCTGTATCGGACTTCAGCGTTTAATTGTTAGCTTCAATGTCGTCAACAATAAGGTTTTAGCGTTTAGCCAGTGGTACCGGATCGTCTTGCCCTTGAATCTAGGGCTCGTCGTCGTGACTATTGCCACAAACTACTTGTTCATTGTCACGTTGGGCTGGGGCTTAAAAGGGGCCGCAGTAGCCACTCTTGGTACAGCGTTGTGGAACAACGTGTGGAGGTTGCTCATCGTATGGAGGAAATATAAAATCCATCCCTTCTCCTGGAAATTGGTGGTCATTTCCATCACCGCCATAGTCAGTGCATGGAGCTTCCATTGGCAGGCAGACGCCTTCACGCATCCTATCGTTGGCGCGATCATCCAAGGAGCTTTGGCCTCAGGTACGACGTTTTCGGTCTGCTATGCGTTGGGTTGCTTCCCCGAATTACGCGACGGAATCAAAGCGCGCATCTCCTGGTGGCCTTGAACGTTTGAACGCTCGATTTCCGCGTCTCAACCAGCCGCTTTTACTCGCCCTTCACTCGCAACCACGTTTGCGTGCGGTACAAGAAATAGATGTATCCTCTAACCTTCAGCTCGTTGAGGTTATCTGATTCTAAAAACATCTCACATTCATAAATTTTTCCTGTCTTCGGATCGCAAATCGTTCCCTCTTCCCATTCCATCTCGTCCGTAACTTTCATATCTCGAACGATCTCCATTCCCAAGGAAGGCTTATCCTTCCGATCATCCTCGCACCCCGTGCACATGGGATTTTGATCCTCTTCAGGCAATCGAAATAGCTCGATAACCTGCCCGTAAAAACTACCGTCACGCTCCGTAATTTCTACGATACTTTTGATGCGCCCTGTCTCATCATCAATGGTCTTCCATTGTCCCAACAAAGGGCTAGATGCTTGGCTATACGCGGATCCTACAAACAACAACAAGGCGAAAAGGAGAGAGAAATTTTTCATGAGATTTCGTTATTTAATGAGTGACTTTTGAAGGGTGTTGATTTGGTCTATTTACTCTTTTCTATCCGGCTTTTGGCCTTGCGTTGCATCCAGTTGGGCGCGACTCACGGCTGCGTTCAATTCAAAGCCCAATAATAAAATGGAACTGCTAGAATTCAACCAAACCAATGTCAACATCAAGGTACCCAATGAACCATACAAGGAATTGTACGAAGAAAACTGACCGATGATCCACGAAAAGGTCCAGGTCGTGAGCACAAGCAACAGTGTTGCAACGGTGGCCCCAACATTGACAACACCCCATCGCTTCATGGCTCCCGAACCTGCATGAAACAGGATGTTAACGGTTGCATAAACCAAGCCAAATGAAAGCGTCCATCTCGCCAAGGTTAACCATGGAATCGCTTCTGCATTGATCCATTCGTGTGCATCCATCCAATTGATCACATCACCTGAAAAACCAATAAGAAAGACAGCCAGTCCAAGCAGAATAGATAAAACAAACAGCAGTAGTACCGATAACAAACGGTACAACAACCAATGTGGTCGGCCCGGCACATGCGGGCTTTCCCCAAAACTCAGTAGGATGCTATTGACAGAACTCGATGCGTAGAAGAGGAGCAAGATGACACCCACTGAAATCAACGTGCCTTGCCGTTGGTTGATCAAATCCGCAACCGTTTGTTCGAATAACTCGACGGCCTGCACAGGAAAGAGCATTTCCAAACTCTTCAGGACTTCTCCCGTCTCCAATGGAGTAAATGGAATGATGCTCAGAAGCAAAATCATCGCCGGGAAGAACGCAAGGAACAGCCGGAAGCTAATCGCTGCAGAACGCATCGCCACTGACCCATTGATTAATCCAAGAACAAAAAACCGAAGTACATCGTACACATTGACCTCCTGTTTCTTCCATGGATGGAAGCGACGCAACGCGGCGCGGGTCCGATCAAATGTGCGGTTCTTTTGAATCCACTTAAATAGTGGTCCATCGGGCACTGGAGGTGGCTGCAACTCACCCATGCGCCACGTGAATTCGATCCGTGCTCTTCAGACTAAAATCCAACACTGAAACACTGTGTGTTAACCAGCCCATGGAAATGAAATTCACTCCGGCATCTCCATAGGCGCGAGCATTGGAAGGAGTGATTCCTCCCGACGCTTCCAATGGAATGTCAGCCCCCCATTCAGTGACGGCCTCTGCAGCTTGGTCCGGGGTGTGGTTGTCCAATAACAACCGATCAATTAAAGGCAAGCCCGATGGTTTTGTCCAACGCGCGCGTGCTTCCATAGCTTCTGCAGCCTCTTTTGCATTGCGCACTTCGACTACAACGGGCAATTCCAATTGGTGTTCGTTTAAATACAGTGCCACTCCTTCCATAGCCTTCATCATAGATCCGGCATAATCCACATGGTTGTCTTTGATCAAGATCATGTCATGCAGTCCCATGCGGTGGTTTACCCCTCCGCCAATGCGCACGGCCCATTTTTCAAAAGAGCGAATTCCTGGGGTCGTTTTTCGGGTGTCCAAAACACGGCAAACGGTCCCTTCTAACGAGGCCACAACAGCAGCAGTTCGCGTGGCTATGCCGCTCATGCGTTGGATGAAGTTCAATGCCAATCGCTCAGCTTCAAGGATGGATCTTGCAGCTCCCGATATGCGCATCACCTGCGTTCCAAAAATAACAGCATCACCGTCCTGCGCAAGCAACACGCATTGCAACGTTGCATCTACACTTCGAAAGACTTCCAGCGCCACCTCCAATCCAGCAACAACTCCTGATTCTTTCGCCAGGATAAAGCCCTCTCGTTGCAACTCCACTGGAATGGAGGAGGCCGAAGTATGATCACCTCCGCCCAAATCTTCTTCCAAAGCAAAAACGATGAGCCGTTCCATTTCCGTCGTCAACATGCTGCGAAGATAGTTCGGCCAAAGAAGATTCATGCCCCTAACTTTGTCGCATGCAGATGACGCTCATCGCCATTGGAAAAACGCAATCGTCCTGGATACAGGCCGGAAATGTCGAATATGCAAAACGACTCAACCATTACGGTCGTTTTCAATTCATCGAAACGGTCGATATCAAGCCCCGCTCTGGGAAGCCGGACCCGCAGTGGGTTATGCAGCAAGAAGCCAAAATTTTGGACAAGCACCTCAAGGGTGTTGATCACCTCGTGCTTTTGGACGAAAACGGAAAGTCATACAGCTCCATCGCTTTTTCTAAGCATATTGAAAAGCTTCAGGTTCGCGGCTTGAAACACATCGCTTGGGTCATCGGGGGACCATACGGATTTGCCCCCCGCATTCGCAATCTCGCCAACGAACAATGGAGCTTGGGACCTATGACATTTTCTCACCAGATGATCCGGCCTTTTGCCTTGGAGCAACTGTATCGAGCACACACCATCCTCAAAGGGGAGCCATACCACCACCAATAAGCGCAAAATCAGGCATAAAAAAAGCCTGACCGAAGTCAAGCTTTTTTTGAGTCTCTAAACAAGACGTTAGGCCGCTAAAATCGTCACAACGTTATTGAGCACCTCAACCGTTCCTCCTTTCACAGCAAACGTTTCTTCGCCTTGTGCTCCGCGCACCAAAACTTCGCCCGCTTTAAGCGTTGTAATCAATGCCGCGTGACGATCCATAATGCCCATGCTCCCGTCTGATCCAGGTAAACCGACATAGGTTGCTTCGCCTGAAAACAAGGTCGCGTCTGGTGTAAGGATGTAAACCGTCATGATACTAAAATTAGGCTTCAGCCATCATTTTTTCTCCAGCTTCAATCACTTCCTCAATTGTTCCCTTCAAGTTGAAGGCCGCCTCTGGCAAGTGATCCAAATCGCCACTCAAAATACGTTGGAAGCCCTTGATCGTGTCTTCAATCGAAACCAACACGCCTTGAATCCCAGTAAACTGCTCAGCTACGTGGAAAGGCTGTGATAGGAAACGGCTGATTCGACGCGCACGGTAAACCGTTTGCTTGTCCTCTTCAGACAATTCATCCATGCCCAAAATCGCAATGATGTCTTGCAACTCCTTGTAGCGCTGAAGTGTTTCTTTCACATCCTGAGCGCACTTGTAGTGCTCCTCACCGACTACATCTGGAGTCAGAATGCGAGACGTCGAATCCAAAGGATCCACTGCTGGATAAATACCCAAAGACGCAATCTTACGAGACAATACCGTAGTGGCATCCAAGTGAGCGAACGTGGTCGCTGGTGCCGGGTCTGTCAAATCATCCGCAGGAACGTAAACAGCCTGAACTGACGTAATCGAACCGCGCTTGGTTGATGTAATCCGCTCTTGCATGGCACCCATCTCTGAGGCCAGGGTTGGCTGGTAACCTACCGCTGAAGGCATCCGTCCCAACAAAGCCGAAACTTCTGATCCTGCTTGTGTGAAACGGAAAATATTGTCAATGAAGAACAAGATGTCCCGTCCTCCTGACTCTTCATCTCCGTCACGGAAATACTCTGCTACGGTCAAACCAGACAAGGCTACCCGAGCACGTGCTCCAGGAGGCTCATTCATCTGACCAAATACCAATGTCGCCTGAGAATCCGCTAATTCCTTAGTGTCCACTTTTGACAAATCCCATCCTCCTGCTTCCATGCTCTCTTCGAAAGCCTTTCCGTATTTGATTACGCCGGACTCGATCATCTCACGCAACAAGTCGTTCCCTTCACGGGTCCGCTCACCTACGCCTGCGAAAACTGAAATGCCTTCATAGCCTTTTGCGATGTTGTTGATCAACTCCATGATCAAAACGGTCTTGCCAACTCCGGCTCCACCAAACAATCCAATTTTACCACCCTTGGCATAAGGCTCAATCAAATCGATGACCTTGATGCCTGTAAAGAGCACCTCAGTCGCCGTAGAAAGATCCTCAAATCGAGGTGCATCTTGGTGAATCTCTCGTCCTGGAGACCCATCCATTGGGCCAATACCGTCGATGGCTTCGCCAACGACATTAAAGAGCCGGCCTTTGATTTGTTCCCCTACTGGCATTTGAATGCCCTTGCCCATGGCAAAGACTTTCATGCCACGAGCGAGTCCCTCGGTCGCGTCCATTGAAATGGCACGAACGGTGTCCTCACCAATGTGTTTTTGGGTTTCAAGAATCAAGTTCCCTCCTTCTCTTTCAATGCTCAAGGCATCTAAAATCTTTGGGAGAGCAACTCCAGCGGGGAAGCTTACGTCGACTACTGGGCCGATGACTTGCGAAATGGTTCCGTGTTGAGACATGCGATAAATTGCGGTTTGACCGAATAAATTTCCGCGCAAAAGTACAAGCAATTCTGCTTTGTTCCCATCCTATCTTTGCAAAAGTGATTGTGCACTACAATGCCCTCGAATTCTCAGCGGATGTTCCAGTCGTTTTGACCATCGGAACATTCGACGGTGTGCACCATGGTCACCGGGCTGTGATCACCCTTTTGAAGCAGCGTGCAGCCGAATTAAACGGCACCTCTGTCCTACTCACATTCGACCCACACCCGCGTCTGGTGCTGCAACCAGAGCACCATCGATTGCGTTTACTGAATTCTTTGGAAGAGCGAAAACAGTTGCTCGCAAGTACGGGATTGGATCATCTTGTGATCCATCCGTTTACCGAGGACCTCTCTCGGATGACCCCCATTGAGTATGTCCGTGAACTCTTTGGAAAGGGAATTCGTCCGAAAGCGGTCATCATCGGTTACGATCATCGCTTTGGAAGAAATCGCGAGGGGACGTTTGACAGCTTAAAAAACCTGGGTGATGTGTTTGGATTCAGTGTAGAGTCTCTGCCTGCTCAAACGGTGGAAAACACACGAGTTAGCTCAACGAAAGTCCGCGAGGCCATTGAATCTGGAAAAGTCCAACAAGCCCGGCAGTGGCTCTTAGAGCCCTACCCATTGTCTGGAGTTGTCGTCAAAGGACGTCAGGTGGGGCGCACCATTGGGTTTCCAACCGCGAACTTAGAGACTGCTGATCCGCTCAAACTCATCCCGGGCAAAGGCGTGTATGCAGCGTTCGCTCAGTACCACGGAGAACCCGAATGGCATCCCGCAATGGTCAATATCGGAACCCGGCCCACCGTTGAACCGCCCACTTCGGAAAACCTCGTGGAAGTGCACCTTTTAGAAGGAGGACGAAATTGTTATGACGAAACTCTTCACCTGCGCTTCATCAAACGATTGCGCAATGAACAGATGTTCGATAACCTCGATGGGTTGAAATCTCAACTGCAAATCGATTCTGACGCCGCCATACGTTGCTTAAACGAAGCCACCCACCTCGTTGCTCAATGAAGCACTTTAACGCATACAACCGCCTCCTTTGGCATCGATGGTTTGTTCCTTGCCTGTTCATACTTTCGGCTGCACAAACAAACATAATGCAGGCATTCCATGCTCCGCCCTCATCCCTTTGTATCGCAGACTCCCTTTGGAAAAACGCCCCTGTATTTTCCAGCTTGGATGAAGCCTTGACAGCAAATTCTGCTGGAGTTCCTGTTTTACGTCTCGACCTCAGTCGGCAGAAAATTCGAGTGGTTCCATCGGACTTGGCACAGCTATCAGAATTGAAACAATTGATTTTAGACCGAACGAAAATTGATGCTTTGCCTTCTGCTTTGTCCGCTCTCAAAGACTTGGAGTATTTCTCAGCCGACAAGAATCAGATGACCGCCTTTCCCGAAGTCATCTTGGAATGGAAACAGCTGCGTTATCTCAGTTTAGGAGACAACCTCATCGATTCCATCCCCTTGAATATCGACGTCCTGGATCGGATACAAACATTGAATTTGTGGTCCAATTTGATTGCATTCTTTCCGGCATCATTAGGTGATTTACAAGCCCTCTCCTCTCTCGACTTGACCAACAACGACATGACTGCAGAAGAGCAATACCAGCTCAAGACCTGGATGAAATCATCCATTGACTTGCTTCTATCGGCACCTTGTCGCTGTGAATTCGACGATTGATGAACTCCGCTAATAGCGCATCCAAATCATGGCATCGATGGGGTGAACCCATCGCAGCAGGCCTCAATTTGTTGTACACCATTGGCTATTTACAAGGCCATGCAACCTCCTTCCTTTGCGCAGGCATCGGATCCGTCCTGTTCGCTTGGATTTGTTGGCAACGCCATTTGAGAGCTGAATCAGCCTTGTGGCTTTTTTACATTGGTCTCGCGGTATATGGCTACTGGAGTGTGCAAGAAACCTGGCCCGATCCGCTTCCTGTCGCCAGCCTGCAAGCGCACGCCATCTCCATCGCAATCGGGCTCGCCAGCTGGATTGTTGTTGCTCATCTGCTCACAAGGACAGGCAGGTCAGCGCTCCCAGGACTCGACGCCTTCACCACGGTTGGAAGCCTCATTGCAAGTTATTGGATGCTTCAATTCGTGCAGGCAAATTGGCTGTATTGGATCGTTATCGACATCGTAGCCATTGCCTTGTATTGGAAACGAGGTCTCTATTGGGGCGCTGCTCTCTTTGGCTTGTACACGTTGCTTGCCATAGAAGGCTGGTTTGACCTGATCCCACCTGGACCATGGCTCTAAAAGCACGGCCTCTTCGATTGGTGGTGACCGGTGTGGAATCCACAGGGAAGACGACTCTAGCGAAAGCAATCGCTCAGCATTTTGGGTTTCCTCTGGCGCTTGAAGTCGCACGGTTTGACCAGGCCGTTCGCCATGGCAACCTCAAGGCCCATGATCTCGACCGGTTGACAGAATTGCAGTTTAACGCTGCTCTCGAAGCTGAACAACACGCTTTGAAAAGCCGTGCAGGTGGATTGATTTCGGATACCGGTGGGCTGGTCTTGGAGATTTGGGGAATCGCTGCTTTTGCGACGATTCCGAAAGGATCACGAAACTTGCAACGTTGGTTTGACTTCTACATCCTCTGCACGCCAGACATCCCCTGGGAACCCGATCCTCTTAGGTCTCTGCCACATCATGAGGATCGCATGGCCTTGCACCAGAAATACATACAGCGACTTGATGCAGGGGCTTACCAGTGGGTTGAAACGCAAGGAAGCGCCCCTCAAGAGCGCTTCCTTTCCATTGTTCAAGCCATCGAAATGGCCATGAAACGTCACATCAACGAATGATGAACTTCACCGGTATGGTGTACTGAACACTCACGGATTTACCTCGTTGTTCCCCTGGTTCAAAATCAGGCAAGCTCTCCACGACACGAGTCGCTTCCTTATCCAGTCGCGTGTCTACATCTCGCAGCACCCGGACATCTCGCACTTTTCCGTCCTTTCCAACGACGAAATAAACAAAGACGGTCCCTTGAATCCCCGCATCCTTTGCGATCGGTGGATATTTCGTGTTTTTGGACACATACCGAATGATTTCCATCTGCGTGCACTGATGACGTTCGTCTCCCCGCATTTTCTTGCAATCCCCCATCGCAGGCATGTTCTCAACAATCATAAAAGGAACATCCTCTTCCTCTTCCTCATAATCATCGATGATTTCGATTTCCGTGTCCTCATCCAACTCAATGTCCTCAATCTCAAGCTCCTCTTCAATCTCTTCTTCATCATCGACAATTTCGATTACCGTCGTCTGCTGAGGTGGAGGTGGAGGTGGAGGCGGCTGCACAATGTTGACAGGGATCTCCTCGTCTTCCAATAAATCGGCTTCAAAATCCAATGACCTTGAAATGGCAACATCGTACGATGTCCAAGCTAAGGCACTCAACAACAAGGATAAGGACGCCACAAATCCAAGCGCCCGCCACGCGGTACGCTTATTTTCAAGATTGGCTTCTGGTGTTTTCCGACTGAGCATATGGTTCACAATTGGAGTCCGAAAATACGCCAAGATCCTTTATTGAGGATAGCCATTCTCGAACTTAACGATTTCATTTTTTAATTCCAGCAGCGATACACGATTCGAAAAGCAACTCGGCCCAATAAAACACCTGCAAAATCCGCGACCATATCCAAGACACTGGCATCGCGTTGAATGAACCAGAGCCCCTGAGCCAACTCCAACGAAACACCATAAAGTATCAACCCTAAAATCGCGAATGCCTTGTATTTTCGGATGCTCCCTGCTTTGCCAAGTGCAATAAACAATGAGAGCGAGAGAACGCCAAACATGCAGGCGTGAATGACCTTGTCTACATGAAAAATGACGGTCCAATCGCGCAGTTGGATATCGGACCCCGGAATGGCGTGCAATCCCAAAATGAAAAGCGCCCAAATCAATGGAATCAACGCATGCCTCCAAGGAAAGGCGCGTTCAAGACCCGAAGCGTTAAGATCTCTCGGCATGCCTTCGGCGTTCAATCAGCCGATCAAAGCGGCATAGTCAGCAGCCGAGAGAAGACCTTCGACTTCTGTAGCATCCGAAACTTTAAATTTCACAATCCAGCCTTCATTGTACGGGTCGGTGTTGACCAGTTCGGGGTCATCCTCCAATCGCTCATTGAATTCAAGGACCTCTCCCGCCAAAGGAGAGAACATATCACTCACCGTTTTGACCGCTTCAATGGTACCAAACACCTCTTCCGTTGCGACAGTATCACCAATCGTATCCACCTCAACAAATACAATGTCTCCCAACTCCCCTTGAGCGTAATCCGTGATACCTATGGTAGCCACATTGCCTTCCAGGCGAACCCACTCATGTTCTTTGCTGTAGAGCAAGTCTTCCGGAATATTCATATCAAAATGGCGAATTATTGATTCAAATTGAAACGTAAAGCTACACCTGAACGGATGTTCGATGTTGCAAACGAGGTCGATATATATGGATCTGTAATCTGATGGTCGTAAAACGCACGCATTGTGATCTTATCTGACACCTCCAAATCTGCTGAAATTTTGATTGAAATCAAGTTCTGTCCGGCCGTTACCTGGTTTTGGCCTTCTACCATCTTACGAATAATCGTTCGATTGTCTCGAATATTCAGATCAGCGCGCAAAACCAAATCGGTCTCTTTCAGCATTTTCACAGGGAGCTTCCCATAGGTCTTCATAAATGGATTCGGAATATCCTTGAATTTATACCCAACTCCAACCACCAGCGCGTTGCTTTTCGTTTCTGTGATTTGGAAGTTCGTCAATCCAAAGGCAATGTTGCGATCCCGTTTCATTTCAACTTTCAACTGGGGCTCATTTTCAGACGCTGTATTGAACGTCATATCCACTCCAAGAAGAGGAGAAAGCTGCTCGCTCATGCTCACCACATTGAATTGACGGTCGGAAACATAATTCCCAAAATCACCCTGGTCAATGGCCGTGGGGTTTCCTAATTCATTTTCATCGTAATTCAAATTCGACACGTAATTGGTCGTCAAGGTAGAGCGGTAGCTGTGACTCAAACTGAATCGCTTGAAATACTGTTTGAAGAAATCAGATTTCGTCAATCCGTCGTAGGTCACACGCCAATTCGGTGCGACCGGCGTGTCAAACACATCCAATGGAACGTCTTTGGTATCAACCCCCAAATAAGCCGCGATGAAAGCCGGTATGGTCACATCCTGACTCGTTGCACCCCATCCATTATAATATCCTGTCTCCGCTGGCGTCTCGTCATTGTGACTTTCTGCATTGAGTCGTTGCGAAATCTCCAAGCGGCCCACAATGAAATTATCCCAAAGTTCCGAATTGAATTGATCTTCCAGGTCATCCTTTACAAATGCTGTTTTCCAACTCAATACCGTTGCTGAGAACTGGCCCGTTTCGTTGGGAGATTCATAGACAAACTCATTGATGTCTTCATCAAATCGGAAGAAACTGGTGTGGTTTCTTGTCTCGCTTCGATTGGCTGTTAACTCTATTTTAAAGTGCTTGATCGGTTCCAAGTTGGCCCGGACATTGAACGTTTCTTGGAATGTTTCTGTGTACTGCTGGTTTTGATAAGGCTGTTGCACTAACCATCCATTGGACGCCGCAGTTTCCGCAAAGTCCACACCAGGAACTTGATCACCCAAGATGTTGGTGTTTTGATGCCCCAAAAGGAACAAGCCCAAATCTGTCGAGAATTCATCTTCAAAACCGGCATAACGCGCCTTTTTTGCATACCCAGGTAGCAACATCCCTTCGTTGCGAGAGAAGGTTCCTGATACATTTTGGATACTCGCCATAAGCCGGACAATCGTGGCCAATGGATTCAATTCCAGCTTTTCCTTTTCCTCCTCTTCTGCATTTCCAAAACCATCGCGGTTTTCATTGTTCGTCTGACGACGAGGCGCCTTCCGAGGCGGGTTCAACAAATCCTTTACTCCTGGAATCTTATTGTAAAGCGTTGTGAAGTTGGCCTGTGCATTCAAACTGAGGTTTCTCGAATTCTGAATGGTGTTGCCAATCGAATCTTGTGAGAAAGGTGCGCGGTCCCAGCGGAATGTCCCTTGGTACCGGACATCACTCGTAATGAAATTCACCAACGGCAACTTATCAAATGGCAACTTGTACGTCCCGGTAATGTTGTGGTTGTAATTGGTGATTTCACCCGCGTTGAGCAGGTTGGAAATGACCGAGTCCCGATAGACTTGGTACTGGTCCGCTTCGCTTCGATCGATGACTCCCGCCGGCTCTCCAACAAGCGCTTGAGCGGTTCCGTTGTAATCAAATTTCAGTGCCTTCGTCAAGTCATATTTCAGGGCATAGTTCCGGTTCCACTGCCACGTTTTCATCACTTGCGTATTGATTAGCAAGTTCGTTTCGACGCCCAGAAGTGCTGCGGTATTGTTTCGCACACGACTTGTTTCGTAGATCCGGTTCATTTGTGAGCCCACCGTGAGCTGCTTGATTCCTAAATAAAAGTTGAATTCGGTCAACCATTTCATAAAATCGTGCTTCCTCAAAAAACCAACCTTGCTGAACGGCTTGAACTGCTTTGGAGCATGCGAGAAATTGTAAGTCAATCCACCTCGGTATTCTCTATTGAGTTGGAACTCCGTGTTAATGTCCCGTTCAAACGCTTCATTGTAGCTGAAGTTTCCAGTGAAATTTCCAGGCCGGAGCATCTTCAACAGTCCGAGATTGGAGCCACCACCACTTTTCGCAGAACCACCTCCACGAGCTGAGCCACCTGCTGCACCTCGACCTTCTTTCCCCCCTGACTTGCCTCCCTTCGCTTCATCTCCTGGTTTTCCAATGCCGCCTGCCGCTGCATCCCCTCCTCCGCGATTGCGATCACGACTCGTCCCTTCACCAAATTTTGGATCAATCTTGATGTTGGAAAAGTTAATGGAACGCAATCGACTAATGCTCTTCGCGTTGTTTTGCCTTTCGGTTGACAAACCTTCTTGTGACGCCATTTCAATGTCTGGCGAAAGCGGGTCGTATTGCGGGGTGCTCACCTGCTCACTCCAACCCAAGTACATCGGCAATGTGATCCCGAGTGCCTTCGGCATCAGTTTCCCGAGTTGAATTGTTCCCGAGGCATCGATTCCTTGAATGGTCTCACGCTGGCGGTCTTGAAGTCGCTGCTCCAATCCTCCAAAACCAGGAACAGACATGTTCGCAGCAACGGAAATGTTGCCCAAGTCAGCCAACTTGGCATTCATCTGAGCAATAGCGGCCCATCCACCTTGCTCATTGAAATCAGCCAAACGCATTTCATTTACCCACACCACACCACATTTGTCCAAACCATCGTCTTCTGGATCGAAGACATTGTCATCCTTATCAGGATTTCGAACACCTACCATCACCATCACCACATTGGCCAAATTGGGATTGCCTTTGACTGCGATCCGCGCATTGAAATCGGGATCAATCGTCTCAAACTCTTCGAACAGCGGATATCCAGCGGGTCGCTCCACTTTAAGGTTCTGCAGCTTTCGGAATTCGATGTCAATGTTATTCTCAAGAGGCCAAATCAAATCCTCGTCACCCGTATTCCACGGCGTCACCGTCATGGGAATTTCGTACTCGTAGTAATTCGACTCGAAATCATTTCCTAAGCGCACAAAACACGTCATTTCGTTGTCTTCCAACGAGGTGCCGTCTGGACCCGCTTCGGCGTGAACGTACATCCGCAACCGTTTGTACATCCGCATGTCATAGTTGATGTTCCGGTATGCACCGCGGGCATCCCCATCCTTCAACCCACAGATGGCCAATTCGAGTGACTGCTCATTGAGTCGACGCTGGTTTGCCGTACCCACGTCAATTTCTCGAATAATCCCCGGTGGGGTAACATAAGGCACCGGCTCACGGTTGCCATTTTCTTCAATGTTGACCGCACTGATGTTGAATGACGTCGAGGAGGGATCGTCTGGTTCCACTTCCTGCGGACCCGCCAACGTATTGAGGTACCGACGCCATTCCCCGCGAATAAGCTCCAATCGCGCAAACCGCAGGGTTACGGGCTCGGACCACCCTTTCATGAACATCCGAATAAACCGAATGGATCGGAAATCTGTGATGCCTCCTACCCGCGACTCAAATTCCCTCACAGGAATTTTGAATTGATACCAACGAATTGTGCGCTCGCGTCCATCCGCCGTCTCTTTGACCTCTTCAAAGGTGTCCGTGATATAATTGTTCCCAATATTCACTTCGCCCAAGTCTTGAGGCCGCATGGACACACGGTACTGGAAATAACTTTCAATCGTTGACAGCGTAATGTCTTGGTTGATGTCCTCCGTATTCGGAATGGTCGTCGAGGTCACAGGGTAGCCATTGGGAGAGGCCGTGTTGCTGTTGCCTTCGTATCCATTGAATCGAGCATACCGTTCCAGAATGGTCTCGTCTGCCGATTGTGCTTGAGGTGTTCGGAAATAGCGAAAGTTATCTGCTGAAGGGTCCGCTAAATACGTTTGGTACGCATCCGGATTCAACCAACTCGACAGTTCATTCAACCATTCTCCGAAAAAATTCTGTTCCTCACTATCCGGTAATCCGTCCAAACCAACGTCTTGAAGAAGATAATCTCCTGAGGTGTTATCGAAGGCATTGACCACATTGAACGTAGCGGGATCTGGGTAGGTACCCCACACGCCATCCAACGTGGGTAAATCCGGATTGTTTGCAGATGGCAACCCATTCTCATACCCGAGTTGGCTGTCATTCAGCACGTCCTCCGAAACGTTGCCTAAATTGAAATACAACTCGCCACCCGTGAGGTTTTCAGAATCCTCGTTGAATGGATCCATCAACCAGAACTGGAGGTATTCAATATTGGCGGCTTCAAAGTCCGTTGTTGTCAGTGCACGTTGAATGCCACCCCATCTCGACGCAGGATCAGCCAAACTTCCCTCAGGGGTCAAACCGGCCGAGATTCCACCAGCTCCATCTGGAGAATCATAATTGTACTGTCCCCGTTGCTCAGGTCGAAAGGTCAAGTCCAAGGTGGGGATGTTCGGAGGCGTTCCCGTCGGCAATTCTCGGTTTGGAAACACCTCACCTTCCAAGACCTCACGTGTCCTGTGATCACTTTTAATCTCTGCCGTTACCTGCCCATCTTCCAGACCCGATCCACGGAAGAATTGAGGGTCAACGGTATACCAGCTGAGTGCAGCACGGTTGTAATTGTAAACCAAACTATCCTCAACGTCTCCTTCTGGAAAAAGCGTTGGTTGGAGCTTCGGAGTCGATGCTAAGAACCAGCGATTGACCGAGCGAATATCAATGGCGGATTGGCTGCCTTCAAAATCATCGACGTAAGCGTTTCCGTCAGAACCAATGGCTCGACTGTGGCCAGGAATCATATACGCAGCCTCTGCACTGATGTCAATGCTCGACTTTGCCGATGTCTCATAAAAAGGAAGCTTGTCGACAATATCCGTTAGCAGCTGACTTTCTGTTCGCCAAGCAAAATCCGCTCCCACCATCGAGTTATTGACCGGCTCATTGCCGATGTTCACCTTTTGGGTGAGTGGCCGTTCCCGGAGATTCAAGAACGTCGCCCCGATGTTGAATTTGTCGCTCGCGACATAGTCAAATCGCGTTCCCATCATCGTCTTCGTCTGTATGCTAAAGAGTGAGTTACTCTCCAACGAAACTTTGATGTTTCGTCCAGACTCGAGGAGTCCATCGTTGATGATTCGGACCCTTCCTAGGTTGTAATCAACGGTATAGTCTTGGTTCTCGATCAAACGAACACCGCCTGCTGTGACCGTTACAGATCCTTCAGGGACATTCATTGAGTTCAAGCTAATTTCACTGCTTGTTTGACTTTGAAATTCGCCTTTAATCCGGAATCGGTTGAGTGATGGGATTTGCTGCGCTGCGGTTTTTGTAGAGTCATACAGCGGTTGAAATACGATGGTCGAAATCAGGTTCTGTGCCAAAGCTGGGTCGTCGACACGTGCTTCAATTTCCTTCTTCAAATTGGAACCAAACGGCTCCACTGAAGGGAAGAAAATCCGGCCATTCTGACTGTGAATGGTTCCTCCGGAAGTCGCTGCGTTGTCCACAAAATCAAACACCCCATCGGGCTGGCTCATTCCGTTGATATCCAATCGGTCCATTCCCAACAACTGGAGAAGCAAGGTCCCATCCAACGGATTTCTTGGAATGTAATTCAAGTCAACTCCGGTGGCGGGGTCATTGTACCAGATGTTGAGTCTAAAATTCTCCTGACTAAGGCCGAACGCTTGCATCGAGTAAACGTTCTTCATCATGATCTTCCAAAGCGGGGCAGGGGCTCCGTTGCTCAGACGCAATTGGGTGATGCTTGATTTCAGCATTTTCAGCATGAGGGCATCAGGAGCGCTAAAGCCATCTTGAGACAGCGTACCCACCTGAAACGTCTCTCCGTTCAAAGTATACTCGTAAGAAACCCCAAGAACTTCAGCATTGTTGAGCGCCTGACGCAATGAAATGAAACCCAAACGCGAGTTGAAAGAATATTCCGTTGGAGCCAGTTTTCGCGCATTCCCAACGCGCTCGTAGTGCACGCCTTGGGTCATCCCAACATTCAACGCTGAAATGGCAGCATTCGCTCCTGTAAACCCCCGAACATTCGGGTTGCTAATCATGAGCTCGTACAGCTCATTGTTTTGATTGCTCGGATTCAGATTGTCGGTGATGGCAAGATCGGGATCGTCCGTCAGTTCAGCCACTGGCAAGTTGGAGGAGACATAATTGGGGTGTTCTCCCAAATCTGTGAATCCAATCACATTCCGCACATCCTGTGTGTTGGCCTGTGTATTGACGACCCATACCTCAATCCGGGTGATATTCACTCCAGAATTTGGAACCGGAAGGCTCCGCATGGCCTCATCGTATTGATTCAAGAAAAACTGAGACAGGAAGTAGTGCCGATTGGCTTCGTAATCATCTGCTCGGATATCAAACTCCTGTGTTTGCGCTCCACCCTCTACTTCAATTTCCTTGCGTTCCCCTTTTTGCTGGGAGAGCACAGTGGTGTTATACAGCCTTCCCCATTGCGTTTCTAGTTTGACACCAAACAAACTCTGGCTGCCGGTAATCAAAGTCCCCGGCAACGGCATGGAAATGTGACCCGCTTCAAAGTTTTTGAGGATATCGTCTTCATCCCCTTGAAAACCAATGTTCATTTGATTCTCGAAATCAAACAACGCCTCTGTATTGTAATTGGTTCCCAGTTCTATTTTATCTCCAATCTTTCCTCCAATATTCAATTGGATCCGTTGGTCGAAATCGAAGGTGGTGATACTCCGCTGCCCTTCAGGAATTCTCGGATTTTCGGTGCTCGATCTATTCAGACCAAAAGTCAACTCCGCTGACCCTTGGGGTTTTATTTCAATCTCATTGCTTCCAAAAATGGATTCAAAAAGTTTACTGTCAATTGTCAGTTTCGGCGCAAAAGCCCGATCTGCCTCATCGTCTTCTGCTTGCAGATCCGTCCAATATTCGGTGAGGTTTCCCTCCATATCGTATTCTAGAAATTCATCCAACGTAAGGAAGGTCGTTGGTCGAAACTCCAAGGTGTCTCCAATCAGCTGCCGGATGCTATACAGACCCGTTTCCTCATCGTACACCATTTCATACTGGACATTGCTCGGCCACGCAAAATCGAATCCAGAAGGATTCTCTGTTGGATTAAAGGGGTCCTCCCCTCCAAATGGGAAAGGCAGATCAATCACGATGGAGTCTCCTCCTGACGCATCCCCTTGCGACCACAAGAGCGAATTGCCCGCCAAAAGAATAGCCCACACCATTGTGAACTCTACAAACCTCTTTCTAATGGTCAACATCTTCCGCATATCACAACCGCTTCAAGGCTTGTTTAATTAAGGACTCCACAGCCATAGGCTCAGCGGAGTCTCCTATAATTTGGTCCATTGCTTTATCACATCGCGCCCGATCAAAGCCCAATGTGGTGAGCGCAATTAACGCATCTTGACGAACATTATTGTGGGCCCTTTTTGAAGACGACATCACTGCACCATCCGAGGCAGACACTGCACCGACTTTATCCTGTAAATCAATGATGATTCGTTGCGCTGTTTTCGCTCCGATGCCTTTGACACTTTTCATGGCATCCACATCTCCCATCTGAATCGATTGCCTGGCCGTTTCTGGGTCCATCGCGCTCAGAACCATTCGTGCTGTATTGGCTCCTACACCGCTAACTCCGATTAGCAATAAGAACAATTCACGCTCTTCAGGATGCGAAAATCCATAGAGAAGTTGCGCATCTTCTCGAACCACCATGTGCGTGTGCAACACGATGTTTTCATTCGATCCTATGCGCTCAAACGTGGTTAAACTAATGTGAACCTGATATCCTACACCACCACATTCAATGACAGCATATGTTGGCGTTTTTTCGACCAAACGCCCATTCAAGTGATGAATCATGCTGGGTTTTTAATTTGAGCATCAACAACGGCAAGGCGCACCATGTCGTGAATTTCACGAACTGAAGAGCCCATTTGCAGAACATGAAACGATTTCCGCATGCCCAAAAGTACGGGACCCTGGACTTCAATCCCTGCCATTTCTTGCAAGAGCTTGTAGGCAATATTTCCTGCAGACAAATTCGGAAATATCAGGGTATTGACACGTTTGTTGTGCAAGGTTGAGAAGGGAAAGGATTCAGAAAGCAACTCATCATTCAAAGCAAAGTTGGCTTGAATCTCACCGTCAACAATCAAGTCAGGGTGTCTTTCCTTCAGCAATACTGCTGCCCTTGCCATCTTTTCCGCATCGGCTCCTCCTGCTGAACCAAAGTTAGAGTAGCTCAACAATGCAATTCGCGGAACAATTCTCAGTTTGCGGACGGCATCTGCAGTCAAGGCTGCAATCGATGCGATTTCCTCTGCTGTAGGATTGACGTTGACTGTCGTATCCGCAAAAAACATAGGGCCTCGCTTGGTTTCCAATATGTACATGCCCGCTACCTTGTCCACCCCGTCGGCTTTACCAATGACTTGTAAAGCCGGCCGAATCACACTGGGATACGTCCGTGTCAAGCCCGAAATAAGGGCGTCAGCATATCCCGTTTGAACCAACATGGCTCCAAAATAATTGCGCTGACGCATCAAGCGTTCCCCTTCTCGCGATGTCAATCCATGCCGCATTCTTCGTTGGAAGAACGCTGCCCCAAAATCCTTCCGCCGCTCGAGTTCATCATCCGATCGGGGATTGATAATTTCAACGTTGGGCAATTCGAGTGAATGCTCTTCAATCAAACGTTCGATGACTGACCGTCGTCCCAACAAAATAGGTTGAGCAATTCCTTCTTCCGCCGTTTGTTCCGCTGCTTTCAACACACGATAGTGGTCCGCTTCAGCAAAAACCACCCGTTTTGGAGACTTCTTGGCCCTTTCGGAAAGGGTCCGTGAGAATCCGCTATCGTGACCCAATCGCTCAAGAAGTTCAACTTTGTATGCTTCCCAATCGTGTATAGGGGCCTTGGCAATGCCCGATTCCATAGCGGCCTTGGCGACAGCAGGTGCAATGTGAGAGATCAAGCGAGGGTCCAACGGTTTCGGGATGATCAGGTCACGGCCAAACACAAACGATTGGTGACCATATGCTTCTGCTACCTCGTCTGGCACGTTTTCTTTGGCCAATTCAGCGATGGCATGCACAGCCGCTAATTTCATGGCATCATTAATTCCCGTCGCGCGCACATCCAAGGCGCCTCGAAAAATGAACGGGAAGCCCAAAACATTGTTGACCTGGTTGGGATGATCCGACCGGCCGGTTGCCATAATGATGTCGCTGCGAACAGCCAGCGCCTCATCGTAAGGGATTTCCGGGTCGGGATTGGCCAACGCAAAAACGATGGGGTTTGCTGCCATGCCCTGGATCATCGACCCCTGCACAACACCCCCCTTGCTCAACCCCAAAAACACATCGGCTCCTTTCATGGCAGCCTCGAGACTTTCAAAATGTCGTTTACCCGCAAACCGCTGCTTCGATGGATCCAAACCTTCTCTTCCCGCATGGATGTGGCCTTTGCTATCAAAGACATCGACTTGATTGAGCGTCAATCCCAATTGCTCATACAGATCAATACAGCTCATCGCTGCAGCTCCAGCACCACTGACGACCAACCGAATATCTTGTATTGATTTATCCGCTAATTCCAATGCATTCAACAATGCCGCGGCAGAAATAATCGCTGTTCCATGTTGGTCATCGTGCATGATTGGGATGTCCAATTCAGCCTTCAGGCGCCGTTCAATTTCAAAAGCCTCTGGGGCTTTAATGTCTTCAAGATTGATTCCTCCAAACGTCGGAGCAATGGCCTTAACGGTCGCTACAAACTGATCCACATCCGATGCGTCTACCTCAATATCAAACACATCGATGTCTGCAAAAATCTTGAAAAGAATGGCTTTACCCTCCATGACCGGCTTGCTTGCTTCCGGGCCAATGTTGCCCAAACCAAGCACAGCAGTTCCATTGGAGATGACCGCAACAAGATTGCCCTTGGCTGTGTACTTGTAAACATCTTCGGGATTAGCCGCAATTTCCATGCACGGCTCAGCTACTCCAGGGCTGTAAGCCAACGACAGATCCTTTTGCGAACTATGCGGCTTTGTAGGAATGACCTCTATTTTCCCAATCCTCGCACGACTATGGTAATCCAACGCCTCTTGCTTCGTAGATGAACTCATGGTTCGTATCCTAAATATTCGTGTCTCGAGTCAATTCCAATTCCCTGATCACTTTTGACTCAATGTTGAACAACGAATCGCTGAGTCTGAGGGCGAGCGCCATTGACTTCCAATGAGAGGAAATAGAGTCCTTCAGCCATGTCATTCCCATCGATGTAAATCAAGCCATGGGATTGGTTAACAGCACGCGACCAGACCGCCTGACCTGCAGCGTTATAGATATGAACCTGACCGCTTTGTCCGGCTTTCAATTGATACGACAACGTTGACAATCCGCGAACTGGCATGGGTTGAATGACTCCCCATTCGAGTGTGACTTCAGCATCAGCTGTTCCAAGCGCGCAATTTTCAGCATCAAGGCAAAACAACACGGTATGGCAAACGCCATTGCTGATATCGGTGATCGGAGCGAAACAATATTCCAAAGCGGTAACTCCGGCGACTCCTGCTGGATAATAATCTGCGAAAAACGAAGAGTCCGTTTCACCAGGAAGAATGGTCACAACAAGATTGGACGACGTATTGGACATCGCTGTGCCATATGGGTAACATAACGGCCCCCAGCAGAAGCGCTCGTATGCGCCGGGAGCTGGATTGCCATCTTCGTCCTCCACGTAAGGCAGATTAAAGGGTTCTACTCCTTGCACAACCTGTCTCGACACAATCAACTTCAACGTGTCCGTCGTCAAATTAGCGACATCCCAGTGCACGGCAATCTCATTGTTTTCAGGATCTGATAAGGCACCTTCAAAAACTTCAACCGCATCAATCAAAGTGACTTGACACCATGCTGTTTGATTGACCATAAGAGCCCCTAAAACACAGAAAATCGGTAGAATATTAAAGCATTTCATTGGGCGAAGATACCTATCATGGCGCGGATTTTGCATAACGTTGAAGTCAGGTTTGAAATTGAATCCCTTACCTTGCCGAACCCTGATTGGCATCAAAGACTTTACAGAATGAACAAAACCACAAAGCTGGCAAGATGGATCGCGTTAACTGCACTCTGGTGCGTTGCTTCGAACTTTGCTTTTGCGCAGACGTCGTCACAATCTGCAAGTCGTTTGCCCGAGATGGAATTGAAAGACATGGAAGGCCAAATGGTTCCCATCTCCAGTCTCTATGCGGAAGGAACTCCTACATTGATTTGTTTTTGGGCCACCTGGTGCAGCCCTTGCAAGCGGGAACTCAATAACTACGCCGAACTTTATGAAGATTGGCAAGACGAGACTGGCGTTCAAATTGTAGCCGTCAGCATCGATGACTCTCGAAGTGTTCGCCGTGTAGCACCTTATGTGAATAGTGTTATGTGGGACTACACTGTTCTTCTCGATCCCAACAGAGATTTTGCTCGAGCCATGCAAGTGGTCAATGTTCCGCACACGTTTCTTGTGAACGGATATGGTCAAATTGTGTGGCAGCACAATAATTATTCCGATGGTGACGAGGAAGAGGTGTACGAGCAACTCCTCAAATTGGTCCAATGAGAAAAACCCTTTTTCTGCTCTTCTTCCTGGGTCTTGGCCTGAACAATGTGATCGCGCAAGGCGATGGCCCCGAGAGCACCACGGAAGGCACCGGACCTGTTTCGGGAAATTTCCAAGTGCTGTGGCAATCGTATAGCGAAGACGAACGCATCGGCGCCATTGTTCCCCCTGAAAAAACAGGATATAACGCCTACGGCAACTTGCGCTACAATCAAGGAGGGTTCAGTGCTGGCTTTCGGTATGAATCGTATCTCAATGCCGTCTTGGGTTTTCCCGGACGATTCAAAGGAAGTGGAATTGGATATCGTTTTGCTCGGTATGCCTCGCCTTCCCAAAATGTTGACGTGACCATCGGTAATTTTTACGAGCAATTCGGAAGTGGCATCGTGTTGCGGTCATATGAAGAAAGAGCCCTTGGAATTGACAATGCCATGGACGGTGTTCGCATCATCTTGAGGCCCATCGAAGGAATCCAAATCAAAACCATTTATGGTAAACAGCGTTTTGACTTTGACGATGGCTTGATCAATGGAGACGGCATTGTACGTGGCATTGATGGCGACTTGGATCTCAATGCGCTTTTCTCGAAAAAGGGCGGGCAAAACTGGAAGACCAAGGTGAATCTCGGGGCCAACTTCGTTAGCAAATTCCAAGCGGGAGGAACCATTGCAAGCGACACACTCATCTTGACACTTCCTGAAAATGTGGGGGCGTGGTCCTATAGGCTGGACCTCATGCGCAAGGGATGGTCTGCGGGTGCGGAATACGCTGCTAAAATCAATGACCCAAGTGCTGACAATGGATACACGTATCGAAGAGGCGAGGCGCTCATGGCGCATCTCGGCTTCACCAAACGTGGCTTGGGGATCAGTGTTCACGCGAAAACGGTTGATAACATGAGCTTTCGGTCGGACCGGGATGTGCTCCTTTTTGATTCCCCGATCAATTACATCCCCGCCATCACACAGCAACACACATACAATTTGGCTGCGACGCTCTATCCATACGCGACCGTCATTTCCGGTGAGTCTAGCCTGAGTGCCGAAGTCTTTTACAACATCAAGAAAGGCACCCTTTTGGGTGGTAAATACGGCACGAATGTCAGTGTCAATTTTGCTGCAGCCAATGGTTTAGACACCACCAACTTAAGTGGGGTACAGGGGGTGATAGACGGGTACGAAAGGCAATCTTGGCGCTTTGGCCCTACCAAGTTTGTTCGGGATTTCAACGTGCAGATTAGCCGCAAAGTTTCCAAAACGTTCAAGTGGAAATACACATTCTACAATCTGGAATTTAACACGCTGACTACGCCGGTTACGACCACTTTCAAGGGCATGGTTTATGCCGATATCCACGTCTTGGAAACTCAATGGAAAACAGCCAAACGCGAAAGCCTCCGGACAGAATTTCAATTGTTACTGACGGATCAAGACAAACGGGATTGGGGCACCATCCTTGCAGAATACACGTGGAGTCCCCATTGGTTTGCCAGCGTTCTCGACCAATACAACTTTAGCAACCCGAATGAAGCGGATCGCGTGCATTATGTCTACGCTGCCGTGGGACGCATCGAGGGGCCCCATCGCTTGTCCATTGGTTACGGAAAACGAAGAGAGGGAATCTTTTGCATTGGTGGAGTCTGCCGAGCAGTCCCCGCTTCAAATGGCTTTGAAGTGAACTTTTCATCGAGTTTTTAAAATACTCGGATTTATTACTTATTCATTCATTTGTATTGCCCTGAACATGTTAAAAATCCGTTCTTATCGGTTTTTTTATGTGCTAAATGTCACATTGAGTAAGTGACAATCATTACATTTGGAACTCTTGCAATAGCACACAACATCAATTTGTTATGTGCTTTTAAGAAATTGAAACCTAATTAAACTGTTTTAGATGAAGCACATTTACTCCCTGATCGCGGCACTCCTTATCGGCGTTGCTTCTTTCGCTCAGTTGCCAGACGGCAGCATTGCTCCAGATTTCACTGCCACTGATATTGATGGTGTGGAGCATAACTTGTATGAACTCCTCGATGAAGGCAAGAAGGTCATCGTAGACTTTTCTGCGACTTGGTGTGGCCCTTGCTGGAGCTACGCGGTCGGAGGCGCCTTAGAAGAAGTATATGAAACGTATGGTCCTGACGGAACCGATGAGGTTCGCGTTTTTCACATTGAGTCTGACGATTCCACAACAATGGATGATCTGCTCGGGACAGGTGCAAATACACAGGGAGACTGGACTTCGGTCATCGACTTCCCGATCATTGACGATGCCGCTAACATTTTCGATGCTTATGGTTGCACTTACTACCCTACAGTCTACACCATTTGTCCGAACCGTGTTTTAACGGAATCAGGTCAGGGTTCAGCTGATGCTCACGCACAAATCTTCCAAGCGAACGATTGCGCTGCGGCATCTTTAATCAACGATCCGGCTTTGTTGGGATACACTGGAGGAACGACTGCTTGCCCAGGTGAGCCCGTGAACATGAGCGTGGATCTGATGAACTTGGGAGTCACGAACTTGCAATACTGCACTATCGCCGTTATGGATGGCGCTACAGAGTTGTTGAGCTACGACTGGTCCGGCGATTTGGACACGTATGGTGTTGCCAACGTTGATTTGGGTACCGCGACATTCGACAGCGACACCAACTTTACCATCGAAATCACTTCAGGGGACGACAACACAGCCAACAACAACTCTCCGGGATCTGTAGCGCTTGCTACTTCAGGAACGTCCTTGATTCACATTGAAATTATGATCGATTCATGGCCACAAGAACTTGGCTGGTCGATTACCGATGCGTCAGGTGCAGTAGTTCAACAAGTTAACGTCGGCGAAATCGCTGGAGAAGCTGAGGATGTTATTGAATGGTGGGTGAGTGCTCCTTCTGAAGGATGCTACAATTTTATGATTGAAGATTCATATGGTGACGGAATCAATGGCTCTGCTTGGGGAGTGAACGATGGTTACTGCACAGTTAAAACGTACAATGACAACTTGACCTTTGTATCGAGCATTTACGACTATGACGGATCGTACGGGTTTGAATCTGAAGCAGCCGGTCTGTCCGTGACTTCAGTCAACACTGGGATCCAGGAGTTGTCTTTGAATGAGGTTACCAAGGTGTTCCCGAACCCTTTCTCAGATCAAACGACATTGCAGTTCTCGTTGAAACAAGCATCAAATGCCAGCATGGCCGTTCGCAACCTTATTGGTCAGCAGATCATGAATGTTGACTTTGGTACAATGCAGGCTGGTGAGCACAATCGCGTATTGGACTTTTCTGGCATCACTGCTGGTGTTTACTTGATCTCCCTCAATGCAGGTGAAGAAACAACAACAATGCGAGTGACTTTAAAGTAATTCCAAACAGCCCCGACTTTTTGTTAAAGTCCGCATCATCACTCACGATGGTGCGGACTTTTTCATTGTTATGTATCTCACATGGCATAAATTGGGGTCCCACGCATAAACAACCGCCATGAATCGTCTAAAACTCATCCTTCCCTTTGTCTTTGCTTTCATGCTATCGACCGCGTCGCATGCACAACTTCCTGATGGTGCCGCTGCTCCAGATTGGACAGCAACTGATATTGATGGAATCGAACACAATCTTTACAGTTACCTCGACTCGGGCTATGCTGTGATTTTAGATTTTTCAGCGACTTGGTGTGGCCCGTGTTGGACATACCACACCAGTGGCGTTTTAGAAGAGCTCTATGAAAGTCATGGTCCCAATGGAACCAATGAAGTCCGTGTTTTCTTCATTGAATCTGATGATAGCACCACTGACGAGGACTTGCATGGCACGGGACAAAACACGTGGGGTGACTGGACGGAAGGAGTTAACTATCCGATCATCGACAATGCAGGCAACATTTTCAGTAGTTATCAAAACACCTATTATCCCACTTTGTATACTGTATGTCCCAATGGATTGCTGAATCAAATCGGTCAGGCGAGTTACAACATTCATGTGAACTACGTAGAATCCACAGATTGTGCCGCTGCTAGTTTTCCATCGGACGCCCGTATTCTCAGTTATACCGGTGCCATTCGCAGTTGCCCAGGGGAACCCGCTGCTTTGAGTGTTCGCGTTATGAACAATGGAACGGCACCGATGACATCGTGCACCTTCGAAGCGACCACGCTTTTCGGTACCGAATTGTTGTCGTACGAATGGTCAGGCAACTTGGATACGTATGAAATCGAGGACGTTCAACTCGGTGATGCCGTTTTTCCAACGACTTCAATTTTCTTCATTGATATCGTTTCTGAAGACGACAATGATTCAAATAACAGCATCTCTTCGACGATGAACCTCAGCTCACAGACAAGTACCAGTTTGGTTCGTGTGCGCTTGACGACAGATGACACTCCAGGAGACAATAGCTGGTCCATCTCCGACGCCGCAGGAGCGGAAGTAGAGGGCGCTCCCTTTGGATCGATGACAGAACCGAATACAGAATACACGTGGTGGGTGTCTTTGCCTTCCACTGGCTGCCATGCTTTCGACCTTTACGACCTCACCGGAAATGGTGGAGACATCGCATGTGACCTCAGTACATTCAATGATGATTTACAAAACATCAACACCATCTTCACCGCATCCAACAGCGGTGCATGGTCCAACTTGAACAAGGGGTTTTTAGTGAATGCAATCAACACCGACGTCGCCGAGTTCAACGGTTCATCAGAACCGATGTTACTCCATCCCAATCCAGCAAACAACAGTATTGTACTCAATGCTGTGGATGCTTCTTGCCACATGATTCAAATTCACCACGTGAGTGGAGCTTTAGCAAAAGAATGGAATGGTCTATCGGTTCCTACTTCTGGTAGCGTGAACCTCGACATCAGCGATTTGGCTTCTGGCATTTACATCGTGTCAGGGCATTCAGCGGCAAACAAGCAAAGCGCTCGATTAATCGTTCGCTAAATTTCTTTTTGAACTCATGCGACATCACGTAGCATTGACCATCTTTCCGATGGCCTTCGTTCTGGTTTTCCTAGGTTGCGATGAACTCCAAAATCCGGTCGTCGAAATCACGACATCGTACCAAGAGAGTGCCTATGGTCCTGTGCCCGTTTTTGCGGCACTCCCTATTGGGGAGGCTTTGCAGCATGTGCTGATTGAAGACTTTACAGCGCATCAATGCGGCAACTGTCCCGACGCAGCAATCATTGCGTCGCAAATTGTTGAAAATCAAGGTGACGCGGTCTCGGTCATGGCCATTCATGCCGGGAACTTAGCGAACACAGATGATGATCACTTCGATACAGATTGGACGACAGTAGAAGGCGATTTGTTTTGGGACCAACTGGATTTTCAAGCGAATCCCTTAGGACGGATCAACCGAATTGGAGGTGCTGGTAATTTCTGGGCGCCTGCTCAATGGGCTGACAAAACCTCAGAACAACTCGCAAATACGCCGCAGGTGGGGCTTCAAATTATTCATGATTGGGTTCCCGAGAACAACCACCTCAACGTGCATGTGCACGGGACATTTTACGAAGAAACCACCGGCTCCATCCAAGTAGCACTGCTCATTTTAGAATCGAATATCTACGATTACCAATTGGATTACGCCAGTGACCCTGAGCTGGTAGCTGACTATGCGTTCAATCACGTTCTTCGCAGTTCGGTACATGGCGCATTTGGCCTAGGCTTCGGAGATGTTGCCATGGGGGCTTCAGCAGGTGATGTCGCGACTCATTCTGTGACATATACGTGGGATGACTCTTGGGTTATAGAGAATGCTACGGTCCTCGTTGTGGTTTCAGATGCCGGTGGCATCGTATTGAATTCGTTCGAATTCCACCCTACCGAATAAGGACCATGATACGTGCTTTTGGTCTTGTCATTCTAGGGCTGTTTACTTTGCATTCGACTGTAACAGGTCAATCCGAAAAGCAGCCTGTAGATTTCAGTGCGAAGCTCGCCATTGGCTTTTCAACCACTCAAGTCCATGGAGATCAAGTTTCCGGATTCAATCAGTTTGGTGCCACATGTGGAGCGACGTTGGCAATGCAACGAACGTCCTCACGTAGCACTGAGTTGGGTATTCTCTGGACTCAGAAAGGTAGCCGTCGGCCGCCAGACCCTAAAAATGACGACTACACCACATGGCAGTATCGCTTCACATACATCGATGTCCCTCTCGTTCGTCTGTGGCAACCAGACAGTGATTTCTGGTGGTTTGGATTGGGGGTCCAACCCAGTATTCTGCTGGGCAAGGGACAAGAAGATTTTTTCGGCAATGGACTCAGTGACATTACCTCGTTTGAATTGAATCCCATCGATCTCGGCGCCATCGGAGTGATCGGGCTTCATGCCTCCGAACAATGGGACGTCGAAGTACGATTGACACAGAGTCTTTTGCCTATCAGCCCTCGACCAGAACAGACTGTTTCAGGTTGGAATAACTACATGATGAACATGGCCATCCAGTGGATGGTCGCTTGGAGGATCTAAAAAGCGCGTATTCAACGTGGTCGAATCGCTATTGATCTGTAGCGTCGAAAATGCGCCGAGGCGATCGGTCCACAGCATCCACGGCGTCCAACCAACTCATCCAAAGGCCGTCCATGATTTCTTGAACCGCACCTGCAAATTCGGTTCCCTCTTCACGCAAACGTTCCAATGCGCGTTGGGCATTCCCCGCCGGCGCGGTGTCACCGCCATTGATCGAAAAGGCATTCCACATCACAGAGCTCAACCGCTCCGTGACGCTTTCTATTCCTTTGAAGTCTTCTGGTTCCGTATACATCGCTTCAGCATCCAAAAATGCCGTTTTGAGTGAGTCTGACAACTGTGTCAAATCCTCCGTCAACGAGTCTGGTAGATGCTGCAACTCCTTATCTACCACCTTCATTGTGGCCAATCCCCGTTGAATAGAAGCCATGGCCACGGCAATTTGATCCACCTCTGACATCACATCCTGTTGGAATGCAATGCGCGCTTCTTGTGCTGCGCGGTCATATGGCACACGGGGGTCCGCATGCACTGTGATTGCTGCCGAATCGCGTTGATCGCCAAACGAGACCATCACCTGATACGTTCCGGGCAAAATATTAGGACCGCCACCTGATGTGACCCCAGACGCTTCCGGCAATCCGCGTCGTGGCCAATCCACACCGTGTGTATCCAGTCGCCAAGTGAATGAATGCAGTCCCGCTTCCGCATCCCGCTCGCCCTCACGCAACGTATCGCCCTGTGCGTCTAGAATGGCCCATTTCACCGCGTCTTCATCAGCTGCTTCCGCTGAATCGGGTTGGATGTACAATTGAATCAACGCGCCACGATCATGATTCTCTCCGATCCATTGGTGGTCTGCTCCAAAGCGCGCGCCCAATGGACGGCGGTAATTCACCAAGTGTGCATCCGATACTGGGAAAACCCGAAGCACATCTGCCATCACTCCGTTTCCTTCAGTCGCGAGCGCTCTCAAGGGAGCGATATCGTCCATCACATAGGCTGCACGACCAAAGGTGCCCAATACCAGATCTCCATCCCGTGGATGAATGACCATGTCCCTGACGGGAACCGATGGTACATCGTGCGTCCAACGCTTCCAATTCGCTCCTCGATCGAAACTAACAAAGAGCCCCTCTTCAGTGCCCAAAAATAACAAGGACGCCTCCTCAGGATCCTGCACAACAGAGAGAGCATGGCCAGTGACCTCCCCCCCTTCCATCACCAATCTGACCCACGTGCTTCCTGCATCCGTGGTGCGATAGAGGTATGGATTCCAATTGTTTCGCCGGTAGTCGTTCACCACCACATACACCTCATCGGCATCATGCGGACTCACATGGATTTGCGGAATCCACGCCCCCACAGGGAATCGCTTGATATCGAGCGCATGATCGATCCATGTTGCCCCTCCATCTCGAGAATGCTGGATCCGTCCATCATCGGTTCCCACCCACAACTCCTCTGGGCGCAATGGATTCGGCGCAATGCACAAGATGGTACAATGGTTTTCAGCCTGGGTGGCATCGATGGTCAAGCCGCCCGATTCCGCTTGCTTCAATTTTTCAGGATCGTTTGTCGTCAGGTCTCCACTCAAAGTCGTCCACGTCCCGCCTCGATTTGCGCTGTGGTGTACCATTTGAGAACCGAAATAAAGACCATTCGAATCCGCTGGGTCAGCTGCAATCGCAGCATTCCACGCGAATCGCAAGGGCACCGTATCCGGCTGCACCGGTTGGATCGAACTTTGATTGCCGTTGCGCAAATCAATGCGCGCCAATGAGCCGCCCTGGTACATGGCATACGCTGTGTTCAAATCCCCGGGAGCAGGCAGTACATCGAAGCCATCCCCGAACATCACTTCCTGCCAATCTTCATTGCGAATCCCACCGGAGTGCCACACTTCGCTGGGTCCGACCCACGACCCATTGTCCTGCATTCCTCCATAAATCCTATACGGCACCGCCATGTCCACGGCGATGTGGTAAAACTGGCCTAGGGGCAAATTGTTGACGAACGTCCACGACTTGCCGCCATCCCGGCTAATATTCAAGCCGCCATCATTTCCGTCAATGAGGAAATTTGGATTGTCTGGATGGATGTAAAAGGCATGATGGTCCGGATGCACTCCACTATATGGTAGGATGGTACGAAAGGTCCGTCCTCCATCCTCACTCAGATCGACCATGCTATATAAGTTGAATAACCGGCGCTCGTCTGACGGATCTGCATAGATGTCCGCATAATAAAACGGCCGGTTTCCAATGTTGTCTCTTTGAATCAAGCTCCATGAAACACCCCCATCTTTAGAATGATACAACCCGGTATTCGTGGATTCTACCAGGGCATAGATCACATCTGGATTGGCCGCACTCACAGCCAAGCCGATCCGCCCAAGTTCACCTCCTGGCAATCCCTCTTCGTCCGTTAATTTTTTCCATGTCGAACCGCCGTCATGCGTGATGTGCAATGCGCTGCCTTCGCCTCCACTGGTAAAGAACCAGGGTTGACGACGGTGTGACCACATGGCCACCAGCAATTTATCCGGATTGGAAGGGTCGATAATCATGTCCGCCACACCGGTACTTTCATCCGTATACAACACGTGCTCCCAACTCTTGCCTCCGTCTGTTGTTTTATACACCCCACGATTCGGACTGTCCCCCCATGCCGTTCCTGTGACCCCGACCCAAACGGTCTGGTGATCTGTCGGATGAATGATAATACGATGAATGTTATGGGTGTTTTCAAGGCCCATCATTTCCCAAGAATAGCCTCCGTCGATGCTTCGGAATACACCGCGGCCGCTCGAATGTGAGTTGCGTGGATTGCCTTCTCCTGTCCCCACCCAAATGACATCGGGATTGGAGGGTGCCAACGCGACCGCTCCTATGCTCTGAGTCGGCTGATCATCGAACAACGGCTCCCATTCTACGCCTGCTGTTTCGCTGCGCCATAAGCCTCCACTCGCCGTTCCCACGTAAATAACTTCTGGACGGTTTCGTTCTACATCAATGGTCGTAACCCGACCACTCATGGCACCTGGACCGATGTGCCGAATGTTCATTCCTTCGATAAAAGCATCCACATCTTGGGCCTGCACTGCGCCCCATTGGCCCGAAAGCAGGAGCAATGAACAGAGAAAGGAAAGGCGTTTAATACAATACATCAGTGTTACGCGTTACAGGTTGATTTCTTCAATTGATTCAATGGGAATGGCGATGTTCAAGCCAAAGGCCTTTCCGCGCACAGTACCAACGGTTCGGAATTCGACAGCATTCCCTCCAAACAACTGGAGCAGCTGGTTTTGTAGTAATCTTTTCAATGCTCCGGGATCCGATTGGACATTCATAACCAGCATGGACTCAGAGCGCGCCTCAAGCACTTGGACACCCGGTAAGGTGACCGTGGCGATTCGGTCTTCACCGACATACATATTGACATCCACCTCTTGTGCTTTGATGTCAAATCCATTGGGATTCTTGACCAATACCTGCACTTCCCCTTGCATGCCATCCAACGAAATGGCGATATCAGAGAGTCCCTCAATCCGTACCACTTCAACGTCCTGCCACCACTGGCATCCGCTAAGCAAGACAAGGAGGGATATTGTCAATAAGCGGCTCACGAGCGGCTCAAATTAGCGTAATGCTTGTAAAAAAGCGGAATGGTCTCGATGCCTTTAAAGTAATTGAAGACGCCGTAATGCTCATTCGGTGAGTGGATGGCATCGCTGTCCAAACCGAAGCCCATCAAAACAGTTTTCAATCCCAGAATATTTTCAAAACTGGCTACAATTGGAATGGATCCCCCTCCGCGAAAGGGCACCGGTGTCCGACCAAATGATGCTTCCATTGCCATGGAGGCGGCCTTGTAGGCGATTGAGTCGGTTGGTGTAACGGCCGGTTGTCCACCGTGATGCGGTGTAACCTTGACTTTGACCGATGGAGGTGCGATGGCTTCAAAGTGTCGAGTAAACAATTCCGTGATCTGATCAGGGTCTTGATTGGGTACAAGGCGCATCGAGATTTTGGCCATTGCCTTGCTCGCAATCACCGTTTTGGCTCCATCACCCGTATACCCTCCCCACATTCCGTTCACATCCAAAGTGGGTCGAATGCTCATGCGCTCAGGGGCCGAATAGCCAGCCTCGCCTTCGATCGCCCCGATGTCAATGCTCTTCTTATACCCCTCTTCACTGAATGGGGCCTTCGCCATCGCAGCCCGCTCGGCATCCGACAATTCAACGACATCATTGTAAAAACCATCCACTGTAATGCGCTGGTCTTCGTCCTTGAGTGAGGCAATCATTTCACACAAGATATTGATGGGGTTGGGTGCCGCACCTCCATACAAACCACTGTGCAAGTCCCGATTGGGGCCGGTGATTTCGACTTCAACATAACTCAATCCGCGCAACCCTACGGTGATGGATGGGATGTCCTTGGCGATGATCCCGGTATCGCTCACCAACACGATGTCAGCAGCTAGTTTTTCTTTGTGTTTCTCCAAAAACGATTCCAAGTGAGCAGACCCCACTTCCTCTTCGCCCTCAATCATGAACTTGATGTTGCACGCTAAGGCGTCCGATTGCACCATCGCTTCAAAGGCTTTGACATGCATGAAGAACTGTCCCTTGTCGTCGCATGCTCCTCTTGCGAAAATGGCCCCTTCAGGGTGCAACTCTGTTTTCTTGATGATCGGTTCGAATGCGGGACTGTCCCATAATTCCAATGGATCGGCCGGCTGAACATCATAGTGACCATAAACCAAAACGGTTGGCAAATCAGCAGACACATGTCGATCTCCATAAACGACCGGGTAGCCTTCCGTTTCAATAATCTCTACATTTTCCGCCCCTGCCGCTTTCAAATTTGCGGCTACATTCTCAGCACAACGCAAAACATCCGGAGCAAATGCCGGATCCGCGGACACCGATGGGATTCGAAGTAAGTCCAATAGTTCTTCAAGGAATCGATCTCGGTTGGCGTCGATATAGGCGTTGCAGTCACTCATTTTTATCTAGATTGAAGTACGAATATACACCCTCCGTAACCGCCCCGAAACTGAATTGAAACAGTTCGCACGAAGCGGTCCACCGCCGTATCTTTGCTATCCACGAAATGATCTGGAACTGAGCCATGCCAGCGACATACTCAAAAGACAAACCCACCGGGTTACCCGACTTCAACAACACGGAGAAAGCATACGCTCACCTCAGTTCTGGAGAATTGCGCCGTGCACTCGTTTTGTTTCAAACGGTCGGAAACGCCAAGCTAGTCGGTGTCGGAAAAATCCTTATGCAGTGGGCTTTGGCACTTCGAATCCCCATCGGTTGGGCCATTCGACCCACCATTTACAGTCATTTCTGCGGCGGGGAAACGATTGAAGGGTGCGAAACACAAGTCAATAAGTTGTACGCATCTGGCGTTCAGACCATTTTAGATTATAGCGCAGAAGGCAAAGAAACCGAAGATGAACTGGAGTCCACATTTGACTCCATTCTCGAAGCTATCAAAGCCACTGACCAAGACCCTCATCACGCTTTCGGCGTTTTTAAAGTGAGCGGCATCGCACCCACCCTGGTTTTAGAGTTGGTATCTGAAGGAAAGACGTTGACGAACGAACAACGTGAGGCTTGGCAGCGTGTACGAACCCGTGTGGCTGCTTTGTGCGCTGAAGCTGCGCGCATCAAAACTCCCGTATTCATCGACGCGGAAGAAAGCTGGCTTCAACCGGCCATTGATCTCTTGGCAGAAGAACAGATGCTGTTGCACAATCGCACCCTGGCATTGGTCTTCACCACTGTTCAATTGTACCGTCACGATCGGTTGGCCTATTTAAAAGCGTTGACGGAGAAGGCACAATCCTCCGGGTTCCGTCTAGGGGTGAAACTCGTACGCGGCGCCTATATGGAAAAAGAGCGTTTACGTGCCACCAGAATCGGAGTCCCATCGCCGATTCAGCCCGACAAACAAGCTACCGATCGGGATTACGACGCTGCGCTTGATTGGTGCGTTGAGCACATAGATTCCGTCTCCCTCTGCGCCGGAAGTCACAACGAGGCTAGCAGTTTGCTTTTGTGTTCGAAAATGAAAGAAGCGGGATTGGCCGTTGGAGACGACCGGATTTGGTTCGCTCAGTTGCTCGGCATGAGCGACCCCATTAGTTTCAATTTGGCAGCTGCAGGATATAACGTCGCGAAGTATGTTCCATACGGCCCGATTCGAGAAACGATTCCGTACCTCATACGCCGCGCGGAAGAAAACACCTCCGTTGCAGGTCAATCCTCAAGAGAATTGGAGTTGATACGCACTGAATTCAAGCGGCGTTCCAAAGCAATAAAAAGTCAACGAGTTTAGAAGTCATTTTTGCTTGCGTGAAGGCTTGAGTAAGGATAGTCTCACCCCCTTTCATCTCGCCGTGCTATGCACTCTATAGCTTCACTCCCTTTAGGACCCTCCAATCGATCTCTGTGCGTACACGAACAAAGAAAGATCCACTAGCCAAATCAGACACATCAAATCCTTGGAGCGCAGCATTGGCCGGAACAGACCTTACAATCCGCCCGCTTCCGTCAACCAGTAAAACCTCGAGCGGAACCACAGCTCCAGGAGGGATCAGTCGAAGAGGCTGGTCAGATCCAATGACGCTTGGCGCTAAACGCCATTCCGACTCATCCTGATTGAACCCGCGATAACCCATTGCCGAAGAGGAAGCCACCACCACGGGTGTACGATCCGCTGATTCGAACATGACCTGGAAAGACGCGATTTCTTCTGAGTCCTCAGACCATTCAAACATACTCTGAACCCAACGGGCCGGGACAGCGAGATAATGCAAAGTGACTTCAGCCTGAACAGTTACTGCATTGAGATCATTCGAAATCCGGTACCTCAAACGATCAGAGCCTGAGCCTTCCTCATTGGTCTGCGCCGTGCGATTGAAGTTGTGATCGAGCGCTGCCATCGGACCAAATTGCACCGTATCATAAGCTGCGTGGCTCGTGAAAAATCCCCGGGGAGGAAGGCGGTTGTCTTTGATCAATACCGAGGCGCGTTCAAGCACTTGTGTAGGCGCTCCCGTTACATCCCCAATCACCATTTCATACACCTGCACCTGGTCCTCTGATTCTATGGTTTCCCAGTGCGGCTCCCACTCCTCATCCCTTCCAATTACACCCGTTTCTGGCGTCCATTTTCCGCTATGGAATAAGGTGTTTCCATCGGAATCTTGCAATTCGAATTCAATGAACGCGATCCGCGAAGGATAGCCGCTTGGAAACTTGTGACCCGCCAAGTTGCGCACCTCCACCTCAAACTCCCAGTTGCCCGCTTCGGAGGCCAATTGACGCACTTCCAACTCGGCCGTTTGCGTTTGAAGAGATCGTTCCGTGCGCGCTATGGTGCTATCAAATTGCACACTCGTCGCGCTCAATTCCAGCGCCACCGCTTGGTCCCTCATCAACTTCAGCATGAAGGCATTTCCTCCGACCAAGTGATGTTTTCCGAAGCGTTGGTTGAACAACCAATTGGGCTGAGTAGCCGCAATAGCGCCCCCCTCCACCAGTGGCATGTGGCATGATTGGCACTGGACATTTTCCGCATTGTAGGCAGAGTTGACCCACTCCAAATAGGTCGTTTGTTCAAAAAACACCTGTCCTGTCTCCTCTCCCTCCATGTCTTGCGTATGGTTGTACAACGAGTGGCAGCTAGCGCACACTTCACTGTTGCGCATGTGCTCTCCAAACACGGGATTGAATCCTGTTTGTCCACTCATCAAACCATCCCATGGATTCTCAAACCCACCCCAAGAGACGTTGTCTGGATTGATGGGCAAGTCTCCATTTGATCGGCCTGCGAGCGCATCATCATCGATTCCGTGGCATGCGGTGCAACCGATTCCGTCCAAGCCCAATTCATCCTCAAGCAACTGGTCCATGGTGTACCCATTGGGGCCAACTTTCCCCGTCAAATGCGCTTCATGGAACCCTTGAGGCGCATGGCAAGCGGTGCACAAATTCTCGATGGACTCGCGGTGATTGGGATTCACCAATCCTTCATGGGCCACTTTTGCGCGCCAAAAGGGATCTTTAGCGCTATTGGCCATCATGGTGGCTTGCCAATCAACAACGGGACTCACCGTGTGTCCATCGACATCTACCAGCGCCTCGCCATCAGGATCCGGTGCGTGGCAATTCACACAATTTCCAGAACCTGTGAAATACACCCCCTGCTCTGTACAGAGCTCCCCCATTCTCCAACGCATTTCTGCGGCATCATCCCCATGAAACGCTACTTCGGGATCGGCCGCTCCTGAAATCAGAAGCACCAACAGAATGCCCATCATGGGCATAATTAGAGCGAAAGCGGTTTGACGATTCATAGACTTAACAACCGTTGCAGAGGGGTTCAGGTTCGGACACAATATCTTTGCACCTCAAAGTTAGTCTGCAACCCCTTCTCATGCGATTCATTCATTCCCTGATTTTATCCAGTCGTGCATGGATTCCTTTCGTTTCGGCACTTGTGCTTGCCGGACCGTTGGCATCACAAAGTGCTCCCACAGCCATTGTCGCCGAGCGATTGGTTACGGCCGATTCTCCCGTTGGGGTGAGGCCCGCTTCGCATGCCATCGATGAGACGAGCCTGCTCATCTTGTGCCACAATGGCTTGGTGATGTGGTTCGATGAAACGTCGGGCGAAGTACGCGAGGAACCGTTTCTCGATTTGAGCGCATCGGGCTTGGACCTTGTGGATTATGGAATTAGTAGTGAACAAGGCTTGAATGACCTCATCTTGGATCCCGATTTTGAAGAGAATGGGCTGTTTTATATCATGTACAACGGCTACCGTCCCGATGGTACGGGAAGCATCATCGATGAGCGACTCCTCTGCTTTGGCACCAATCCGGAGCATACCGTCGCAGACGTGACGCAATGGTTCGAAGTTTTGGAATTGGAGCAGCCTGCTCGCGGACACAATGGCGGACAACTGCACTTCGGCCCATTGGATGGCTTTTTGTATTTGACCACCGGCGATGGCGGTGGAACGGGCACGGGTGAAACGGGAGGAGGAAGTGGTGGGGACGATCACGGCCTGATTGGCAATGGCCAGAATCTGGAATCCTTGTTGGGCAAAATGCTGCGCATCGAAGTCAATGGCTTGGCGCCGTACACCATTCCAGAGGACAATCCATTCATGGAAAATCCCAATGCGTTGGATGAAATTTGGGCAGTTGGATTCCGCAATCCATGGCGATGGAGTTTCGACCGGTTGACGGGCGACAAATTCATCGGCGATGTCGGGGAGGTCGACTGGGAAGAAGTCAATTTTGAACCGGCCAGCTCCACAGGAGGATTGAACTTTGGTTGGCGTCTCATGGAGGGGCCCATGTGTTACGAACCGACCGTCGATTGTATTCCAGAAGGCGTAACGCTTGAGCTGCCTATTTTCTCCTATCCGCATGAGCAAGGATGGTGTTCCATTATCGGAGGCTATCGCTACCGCGGTCCCATTCCAACGTTGTATGGGAGCTATGTCTTCACGGACTATTGTGGTTTCGAGGATGTCCGGTTCTGGACGTTGACCGAACAAGCCGATGGCTCATGGCTCGAGGCTCCTTTGGACATTCAAGTCCCTGGAGGCTTTGCATCGTGGGAACAAGGCGCGTATGAATACCGCTTTGCGATGAGCGAAGACAATGCCGGCGAATTGTACTTGTGCACCGTGCAACACGTATACCGCATGCAATTTGATCCGGACGATGTGACGGACAATGAGCCTCGACCTGAAACACTGTTGTTCTCTCCCAATCCTGCTGGAGTCGGCACAGAGATCTTCATGAATTTAGGAGACAATACGGTGTTGGAACGGCTGCGTATCGTGGATTCCAGCGGGAGGGTCGTGCACGACGCCTCCTTAAATTTTGCCTCATCCCCTTATTCGTGGTCCACGGCCGGAATGGTTCCTGGAACGTATATCGTGGAAGCTTGGACGGTTGGGACGGAGGCCCCATTGCGTGGTCGACTGGCGATTGTTCGCCAATAATGTCTATTCCTCAGATTCGACGACGCATTGGCAACGATCGGCGTTGTCTCGATAAACCGCCGTCGTGATCAATCCACTGTTCTGTGAAAATTGGCACTCAACCGATTTCAAGGGTGCTTCAGCTGGGAGGATGAACACATACCGTTGGGGCGTCTCCCTCGGTCCACTCATCGACCAGTCAATCTCGGCATCCATCAGCCATGCTTCCAATGGAGAGGGCTTCCCTTGTTGATTTTTCCAACACTCGATCGCACAGGAAACCACAGCATCCAGTTCGATACTGTTCAGTTGAATGCGGGATTTTATCCGTTTTTCAGGCATCCATTCGCTGCATCCTCTTCCACTAAAAATGGCTAAACTCAAAAGCACTCCGATGATGACTCCTGAGCCGTATCGAAGCAAACGTTGTTTAAAATTCACGCTTCAAAGTTAATCGGGTATCCCATCGTCCCGTTCGACGTTGTAAATTCGGGTTTCATGATTGAGACTTCTCACCTGTCCTTTCGCTACAGCGCTGAATCGCCGGAATTGACATTCCCAGATTTGTCTTGTCCCAAAGGCGAGCAAATGCTTTTATTGGGCGATTCTGGCTGCGGCAAGACGACCCTTCTGCACCTGATGTGTGGCATTTTGCGGCCAAACCAAGGAAAGGTGCTCATCAATGGCCAAGACCTGGGATTGCTAACCGGAAAGAATTTGGATCGGTTTCGAGGCAACCAAATAGGCCTCGTCTTTCAGCGTTCGCATTTTGTTCAAAGCCTCTCTGTCTTGGAGAACTTGGCGCTACCGTATTTCCTGACCGGCCAAACGGCTGATCTCGATCACGCCCAATCACTGCTCGACACCCTGGGTGTCGGACACAAAGCCAACAGTCGTCCTCAAGATTTGAGCGTCGGTGAGCAACAACGAGCAAGCATTGCCCGCGCTTTAGTACACCGGCCTGCAGTGCTCTTGGCGGATGAACCGACGAGCGCGCTAGACGACCGCTCTACGCAAGCCGTATTGAATTTATTGGAAGAACAAGCTGCTCAAGCCGGAGCGACCTTGGTCATTGTCACCCATGACCAGCGGCTCAAAGACCGCTACGACCGGAAGGTTGAATTGAACTCATTAGCCATTCCTGTATCATGAATTGGCTCTACATCGCCTGGAAGAATTTGGGGGCCAAGAAGCTCCAAACAGCTTTGAGTTTGATCTTGCTGGCATTCGGGGTTGGCATGGTGAGCCTCTTGATGCTGTCAGAAAAGCAATTGCGCGATACATTCGAACGCAACATTCAGGACATTGATTTGGTGCTTGGCGCCAAAGGCAGTCCGCTACAATTGATCTTGGCCAACGTCTACCACGTCGATGCCCCCACCGGCAACATCCGTTTGGTAGATGCTGAGAAAGTGATCCGCCATCCTTACATCGCTGAGGGCATTCCGCTCGCATACGGTGACAATTACCGCGGATTCCGGATTGTTGGAAGCACCCTGGCCTACCCCCAGCATTATGACGCCACACTGCAATTCGGCGCGTGGTGGGAACACCCCTTCGAAGTCGTCGTAGGATCCAAGGTCGCTGCCACGGACGGCCTTCAAGTCGGTGACACCTTCTTCAGCGCACACGGATTGCAAGACGAAACAGATGTCCACACGGACAAGACATTTGTGGTGGTCGGTATTATGGAAGAAAGTCAATCCGTGATGGACCAGTTGATTTTGTGCAACATCGAAACCATCTGGCAGGTGCACGGAGACGAAGGCGATGTTCTCGATGCCAACCGCGAAATCACTGCTGTTTTGCTCAAAAAGCGCAATCCCCTGGCCGTTTTGACCATTCCCAACGTCATCCGCGAAACCAACATGCAGGTGGCCTTACCCTCCATCGAAATCAATCGCCTCACGCAAAATTTCGGCATCGGCATGAACACCTTGCGCATGATTGCTGGACTGATCATGCTCTTGAGTTTCGCCAGTATTTTCATTTCGGTCTATGATAGTCTGCTCGCGCGTCGTTATGAATTGGCCCTGATGCGTACCATGGGCGCTTCTCCACGAGGTTTATATGTGTCTCTGCTTTTGGAAGGAGGATTGCTCAGTTTGGGAGGTGCCATCTTGGGCCTGTTACTGAGTCGAGGAGGCATGGTGTTCTTGGCCCAAATGGTGGCTGATAAGTTCCGCTATGACTGGGAGTCACTGGGCTTGCTCAGCGCTGAAGGTGCTCTCGTCGGCTTGGCTATCTTTGTCGGGCTGGTTGCTGCCGCAATTCCGGGTATTTCGGCCCTAAGAATGGATATCTCCCGCACTCTTTCTGATTCTCCATGATGCACTCAAAACCGACTTCTATACTCCGCTCGTCTTGGATGGCGGGACTCATCGCCTTATCCGCTTTGTGTGTTGTCGATTTCAGTTCATTCTGTCATCCGAGTGATGAAACCATTCAACTGACCACCACCTTGCGCAATGCAAGCTTGGATCGTGAGGCCGCTCCATTGGCTGCATCAGTGACTGCAACTGGCTGGGAAGAATTGACGTGGCGAAGCTTAGAGGACGTTGAATTCAAAGACGTTTATGTCGAAGAGCTCGATGCCTATTATTGGAAACCCACGTTTGGCCAGAGCATCGAAGATCTTGAAGGTCAGGACTTGTATATCACGGGATACATGATTCCTGTTGACCTCGATGAAGACTTTTATGTATTGAGTCGCTACCCGTTTGCGAATTGCTTTTTCTGCGGTGGAGCAGGGCCCGAGTCTGTCGTAGACCTCCGTTTCACGGGCAAATCTCCCCGGGTTTACCAAACGGATGAACGCCTCACGTTCGCTGGTAAATTCCGACTGAACTCTGATGACGTTTACCAGATGAATTACATTCTGGACGGCGCAGTTGAGTACACGCCTTAACGCGTGAATCCTCTTAACTTTTCCACATGAAAAGAAGTCACGCCTTTCTCAGTCTAATCGCGATGTGTTGTTGGACCGTTTTACAGGCGCAACAACCGATGGGCACGACGAGTTGGTTGCTCATAGATGACACTCGAGGAGGACGAGAAATCGCATGTGACGTTCGGTATCCTGCGGTTTCTGCCACTTCTGAAGCCACTCCCGATAACGGACCCTTTCCCTTGGTGGTTTTTGGTCATGGTTTTGTGATGGGGCCCGACGATTATGATGATTTATCGGCCGGCATGGTGAATGCAGGGTACGTCGTCGCCTTGGTGGCCACCGAACAAACCTTTGCGCCGTCTCATCAAAATTTCGGATTGGACCTGGCTTTTGTGGCCAATGAAATGGTTCAGAATGGTGCTACCGGAATTCTTGACGGATGGCTCCAACCGCATGCGGCCATTGCAGGACACAGCATGGGCGGTGGGGCTGCTTGGCTGGCGGCATCAACGAACCCCTTGATCGACGCAGTTGTTGCCTTTGCGCCGGCTGAAACCAACCCCTCCGCAAGCGCGGCAGGCGCGGACATTCAAGTTCCCGTGTTGGTCATGTCGGGATCAGCAGATGCGATTACGCCTCCTGACACCCAGCACCTCCCGTTGTATCATTCCACGACCGGAGCACCATGTCGGGCTTTCGCTTCCTTGGTGGATGGCAGTCATTGCGGTTTCGCAGACCAAGGAACCCTCTGCGATATAGGTGAGATTGGATTTCAGGGGTTGTCGCACGCGGAACAACTGGAACTCACTTTGGGTTTATTGGTCCCCTGGCTAGATACCTTCTTGCGGGATGACCCGCTAGCCTGGGGAGAGTTCGAAGCTTATGCAGCAGCTTCAAACGACCTGCTTTTGGAATTGGATTGCGCGCTGAGCATCCGTCCGAAAACACCTTTGCTCCTTCAGGTATATCCCAATCCAACCTCCAACTCCATGACGCTGAGCTGGGAGGCCTTTGGACAAACAGCTGAGGCACACGTTATCGATTTGTCAGGACGGATTCACCAATCGTGGAATCTTAGTGGAGCGAGCGAGTCTCATGTGTTGAAATTGGACCCAGGTGTTTATGTGCTGAACGTAAAGCAACAAAGCGAACCCATCGAATCCGTCCAATTGATTTTCCATTGACCCACCAACTCACACCTCATTCCACATCGGGCTTGCTTTGAGCACTTTTGGATAGATGGAACACGAGGCTGTATGCGCGCCAGGCAGATACCCCGTGCTCATTAAAAACTCATTCGTAATTTCTCCTCCGGTGAACTTGAAGATCTTTTTGAACAGCTTCACCCAGTCATGCAGCGGCAAGGGATGGTGATGAGCCAACCAGTTCTGAAAAGATCCGAATGACTCCTGCAGCGCACAAATTTGACCGGCATTGTAGATGGCGGCGTGCACCTTGAGCCTGTTGCGAATGATGCCCGCATCATGCAATAGACGTTCCACATCTTCGTCACCATATTGGGCAACGTCTTGAATGCTAAAATTGGAATAGGCCTTTCGAAAATTGTCCTGCTTGTTTAAGATGGTTGTCCAAGACAACCCCGCCTGGTTGATTTCCAAAACCAAGCGACAGAAGAGCTCATCATCCGAGTCAATCGGAAAACCATAGTGTTCGTCATGGTAAATCCGGTGAACATTGTCGCTTTCCAATGTGTCCACCATTTGGCAGTATGAAGTCGGTTGTTCCATGCGACTAGGGTGGCTATTGGATGACAAACATAACGAGCAGGTCTGTCGCAGCGGTTTATTTCAAATTTACACTAGTGCACGGATCACGAACTTCGCACGAGGGATTCGCTACACACTACGAATTATCACCATTCTGACTTTGGATGGCTCAAGCCTGACATTAAGTCGGATATTTGCTTGAGTAGGCGTCACTTTCACGCGGTCATGTTCAATTCCCAGATTCACTCCCTTAACAAAACACACAAAATGGAAAACGTATCAATCTTAGCGCAGCTTATCGTGTCAGCGTCAATCATCATTGTTTGGGTGTTTCGTTACGACAACATTGTTTCAGAGTTCAAGCAATACGGCCTCTCAGATACGGTCAGAAATATTGTTGGCGCCTCTAAAATCATACTCGCAACCATACTCGCTTTGGATGTTTGGTACGAAGTGCCTGTTATAGCCGCGGCATTATCCATGGCATTTTTAATGATTTGCGCTCAAGCGTTTCACGTAAAAGTGAGAAATCCGTTAAAAAAATACGTGCCTTCGGCTTTCCTTTTATTGTTGTCCGTATTCATTGCAGCCTTTCATCACGGGCTGATTTAAACAATGGATATTCACCTGGCTTTTCTTCTCTTTTCAGCAGCTTCTTTTATCGTCTACGGAATAAACTCCTTCTTTTCGAAGAGGATGATTTCAGAATACGAGAGGTGGGGTTTCAAAAACCAACGCAACATACTCGCCAGTTGTCAATTGTTAGGCGGGCTAGGCCTACTGGTTGGATTGGCGATCCCATGGATGCTTTCAGTCGCTTCTTTTTTGCTGATGTGCATGATGCTTACAGCCATTTTTGTGCGAATAAGAATAAAGGAAAGCGCGGTTAAAATGCTACCCGCACTCCTTTACGTGGTCATCAACCTGATCATATTTCACGACTCAATCACGCAGTGATCTTGCAATCTATTCATTGAAACTGTATTTTATTTTGGCGGAAAGCCACGCAATACGCGTGGCTTTTTCATTTTTGAAGTTCCCCCTCTTGGGCC
>CAJWIF010000001.1 GCA_913041135.1 uncultured Flavobacteriales bacterium | reverse complement strand
TGATCCCAAGCACTTGTGGTGCTATTCCATGCGTAAATACGAACGTGACCGGAGTCAGAGCCGTTGGCGCCGTCGTTCTGATCCGCCCCAATAGCAACGGTCGTGCCGTCGGAGGAAAGAGAAACGCTAGTGCCGCTCTTATCACCAACCGCTTCGCCGTCGATGTCAGCGCCTCTTAATGTATAGACCCCCCAGGGGGTGGATGCAGGAGTCGATGAGCTTGAGGTTCCTGCGTTGAGTACATCAATGGAGTCCAGCATCGCCTGATAATCGTACTCCATAAAAATCTCACTCCCCACAACCTGTCCTCTAAGAAAATCATTTAGATCTGCTTGGCTTTGGGCTTGGATACCTATAAATAGTAGAAGAAGGCCGGTTAGGGGTTTTTGAGATTTCATCTCTGCATTGAATTATTAACCTCATAATTTATAACACCCCTGTTTATAAAACAAACCAACCCCCCCTTTAGTCTTATTAAAGCTTATTTAATAACGCTCAATTAATTATCCAATGCAGGAGGGTTGGGGGTGCTCAATCACTTTATCGTTTAGGAGTTCCAAGTTTTCTCGATGGAGGTTTCTAAAGCCTCCGTCGTGTAGTTGACGACTCTTAATTCGATATAAGTTCAAGAGGAGGAGCTTTCAAAGCCCTTTGTATCATTGATGCAAGGTGTTTTTTTTATTTAGAAGAGTCCCCACTAATTCGTCCTCCTGTTCAATAGGAAAACACCCCTTGTCTTTTTGTTTCTGGGGCTACCACGAGATCCTGTCGTTAAAGGCCTCGCGGATACGTCCCTCTGTTCGTTTGGAGACATCCTGCCGTGACCACCCGTTGTTTTGAATTTCGTTGCGGACAATCGGTGAAAGAACCCGTGTTTCAATCGTGAGTGTTTTCCAACGAAAAAGGTGGGTGAGGTAGGCTACGATCGTATGTTCTTCCGCATTGAATAAAAAAAATGACGCGTCTTGAAACGATAAAGGAGTTTCGTTGATGGCCGTGCAGCGGAAGGCAATCGGTTGGACATCAAAATCGTGTGATTCAGCCAATGCAAAAAGTGATGAATGAAACGTTCCCATTTCATTCCCATCTCCAACAAAACCTTCCGGAAAAAAAGCAACATTGATGCGGGATTGACGCAACATGTTCCGTTGATCCGATATGGCTTTGAGAAGTGATCTCGGCTGTCTTCTGTCCAAGAACACAAAACCTAGGAACCTCAAAAGAAAGCCCACGAATGGTATTTTCCGGATGTCCCGATTGGACAATACCATGCAGGGTGATAATGCCATAACCATCAACGAATCGATTAACCCCATGTGATGGCTTACAATGATTTGTTGATTGGGTTCAATCTTTCCTTCCATTCGGATTCTCATCCCTAAAATCCACACAATGCCTCTCGACCAAGGATGTACAATCCAAAGGGTATTGACTCTGATAAAATGCCATTTCGAAAATGGGCGAATAAAAACTCGGAGAAGGCCAGTAAAAACACATCCGATGAGCACCCAGAGGATAATAGTCAGTATTCGAAATACAGACAGCCAACGGCCATAAAGCTGCCCCTCGAACGTGCTATTCGTTCGGGTGGTCATGGCTGCTGTGCCTTGAACCAATTTCGAAAGGAATCCGATTGACCCCCTCTTTCAGTAAACCACCGCTGGTGACGGCGCCAAATACGCGCGTAGCGATAAAACGGTGCGGTTGGAAATACATGATGAACCAGATGGTAGTTCTGCGCTAGGAATATCATGGTGACACCGGGCGCTTGAATGTTCCGTGTTGCTTTGAATGGGTTTGTTTTCGCTGCTATACGGTGGGGACGATGGGGTAAGTAGTCGAACATAAATGCCAGGAGGGCACTTGCCACTCGCGACGGGACGATCCAAGCCCATATAACCGCTTCTAAATGGCCGTTCAACGCCATCCACCCTGCCGTTCCATAGAAAACAACGAGCGTCCCAATAACCTCAGTTTTACGGGTCTTTGACGTTTCCTTGATTGAAGTAATGGAAATGTACCAGTAATAAAAATCCTGGGTTAGCCACCGAAGAGGAAGGATGAACCAAGGACCTTTTCCACTCCAAAAATCCGGGTCTGTTTCCGGATCATTGGTGTGTTTATGGTGTGTTAGGTGAAGACGTTTAAACGCGTGGAATGGGGAGAGCAATGGAACACCCGACAATCGGCCGACAACACCATTGAGTGCTGCATACTTTTTTGAAACCGATCCATGCACCGCTTCATGCTGCGGTGTAAAGGCCATATACGCCAGGGTCGTATTGCACACGAATGCAATCCAAAGGGAGAGCCCGTCAAAAAACGCCCTCCAACCAATCCAGGTCCATGCAAAAAGAATCATCCCCATCAGTAATAGGGTGGGCCAAGCGACGGAAGGAGCTCGAATTAAGTTTAGGGTAGGTGTGCTTCTAGAGGAGCTATCTAGTCGTTGAGACATCAAGGTAAATTACATAAATTCTATAAAGATGCTGCACCCAAAAACGTAAACATTTGTGTCAGCCAACGCCTAAGGTACCCGATGTCCCCAACTTGCTTCGGTCATCGCAAACCAATCCTCCAACTCCATATGAAATAAACAAGCTTCCTTCAAGTCAGACAACCGCAACAAATCCGTCGTTCCCACCACTGGAATAATACCGCTCGGATGGCGCACCAGCCAAGCTAAAAGGAGTTGTGCTGGCGTGCGTTCTGTTTTTTTAGACAATCGTGCTACCACTTCATTTAACCGCTTTTGTTGCAGGCCGGAAATCTTAAAAAAGCTTCCAAGTGGAGACCACGCCATGGCCGCGATTTTGTTCACCTTCATAAAATCCAGTGTTCCATTGGTTATAGGAGATGTGTGCGTCACAGAACACTCCAGTTGATTCCATAAAGGGCGTTCGTCCCCTTGAAACAACTCCATTTGAGAAGCCGTAAAATTTGAAACTCCCCACCCTTTTATTTTTCCTTCTTCCCTCAATTCACACAACGTGTGAACGATGGATTCCGGATCCATCAACGGGCTCGGGCGGTGCAACAGAAGTCCATCTAAATACTCTGTTTGCAGGTTTCGAAGACTATTCTCAACAGACTTCCTGATATGCTGTGGACTGTAATTATAGTGCTTGACCGATGTGGTGATTTTGGAATTTGGGTATTGAATCCCACACTTACTCACCCACCACACATCCTCTCTCGATATGTTGGTCTCAGCAAATGCCTGGCCAAACGCGCGCTCCGTTGTAAAGTCACCATAAATATCTGCGTGATCAAACGCAAACACACCGCGCTCCATACACCCTTCAATATGACGGGCCATAGCAGAGGGAGTCAAGTCCTTTCCCCACACACCCCAATTCATGGTTCCTGCAATAATTTCAGGTTTGTTCATGAATGAAAACTACATCAAAAGCAGTCACGCGCACCGGATTCTCAACACCCTCGATGTTTAGTTCGCTGGGGTCACTTCTGGTGCGGCATCTTCCGTCAAACCCTCCTCCATTGTCACTCCCGATTCCATACTGGATTCAGCGCTCGAGCTTTTCGGTTCTCCGTCCATACCAACACTGTCCGTGCCATAGTGAATGGCCAAAACAATGGCCACACTTACGAGCAAACCGACGATGAGCTTCAAGAAATCCTTCGCCACAATCGGGAAGATGGACTTTAGGTTTCCTTTCTTCGTTAGGCCGGTATTCAAAGCCAATTCTCGACCACACAACAATCCAACAAACACCCATGTCGTGGACATCGGGATGTTGTTCATTTGCTTGAAATACAGGAGGAGAAAGGCGTAAACGAGATCAATAAGCGTCGCAGAACGCACATATTTCGTGCTCTGTTTGTCCAACACGATTTGCTGGATTTTTCCACCTTTCTGATAAAATATATGGGCCAACCCGATGACGAAGAATCCCATTACCAGCAACAACTGCGTCAATGAAATTTGACGGGGTAAGAACACAGCGATGTTAGCGACATCGTGCGACAACCAAGTAAACCATAAGAAACCCGTTGAACACCACTGGAACACCCTCCAAAACTTCTTTGTGCCATCGCTTACATCTTCCTTTTCATTGATGAAACGAGCAATGATGAGCCAGAGGACATAAGCGACTATCGCGGCGAGGCCATAACCCATAACGCTCTTTAAGAGCATTTTCTCGAGAACAAAGGTGGATGCAAATGCTGAAAGCACGAGGAAAGATGTGGATACCGGAATCCCTTTTCGCGTCAACAACACCAACGCCAAAGGAGCCATCGCGTGGTACCACTGTGGCTCTTTGTATGGGATCTTTGTAAGGCGGCCGAATGAAATGTCACCATCTCCTGTGTACCATCCGTATGCTAAAGTCGCCACCAATACCGTTGCGGCGGCGGCCCAAAGCGTTGTCCATTTGAATTTATCTCGGTTCGAGGCAATCCATGTTCCGAGCGTTTGCACGCTATCATTGGCTATAACGGAGTATCCCGCCAAAATGAAACCAATCGTAGTAAATAGTGCGATCATACCATCCAATTTATAGGGGTAAATGTCACCCGTGTTTTTAATAAAACAGGGGGAGTTGTGTTAAGCTACTGTTACTTCTTGCCTGAGTAGGCGTTTATCAACCTTTCTATAAATGGGTTATCTTCATTGTTTCGCCAAAACGAACCATGCGCACACCTTCATTTTTTATCGACCCTGACATCCAAAGAGCTGAAACACTTCCGGCTGAATTCTATACCCGAGATGATGTTTTTGAGGCTTTAAAGGTTTCTGTTTTCGAGAGGTCGTGGCATTGGATTGGGCCCGTCGCAAATGCAATTTCTCCTGAACACTCGGTTTCTCCTTTTGTTTTGTTGCCCCAATTCCTTGATGAGCCCTTGTTGTTGTCCCGTCAAGAAGACGGTCTCATCCAATGTCTCGCTAATGTGTGCACGCACCGCGGCAATCTTCTCGTCGACAAACCGTGTCAGTTGCGCCAGCTTGTATGTGGATACCACGGCCGCCGTTTCGAAATGAATGGGGCCTTTAAAAGCATGCCAGAGTTTGAAACAGCTCTTGACTTTCCTCGGCCATGTGATGATCTGAAAGACCACCCGATCACCTCTTGGGCTGGGCATTTATTCGTTGGGCTTGCCCCTTCTTTTGATTTGTCTGCATTGAATGAGATTCTCAACGAACGCGTTGGTTTTATGCCTGTTTCACAGTTCAAATACCAACCGAAAAAAGAAGAGGTTTATGTAGTGGATGCTCACTGGGCGTTGTACTGTGATAATTTTCTAGAGGGCTTTCATATTCCTTTTGTGCATCAAGCTTTGAACGCTGCTGTTGATTATGATCAGTACGAGACCGTCCTCTTTAAATACGGTAGTCTCCAAATTGGATTTACCCGTGGAGATGCCGATACGTTTGATTTACCCGAAGGTCATGTTGATTTCGGGTCCAATATCTCAGCGTATTACTTCTGGTTGTTTCCCAACGTCATGCTCAATTTCTATCCTTGGGGCTTGTCGGTCAATCGGGTTGAACCCATTAGCAAGAATAAAACCAGAATCACATTCAAGTCCTACGTTTTCGACGCTTCTAAAATGGATCGTGGCGCTGGGGGTGATTTGGATTTAGTAGAGCAGGAAGATGAGGCAGTCGTCGCCGCTGTTCAAAAAGGAATTCAATCAAGAAGTTATTCAACAGGACGTTTTTCACCAACGCGAGAGCAAGGCGTGCACCAGTTCCATTTGTTGCTTTCCCATTTCTTGGAAAGCGACAACAGGTCTAACTAAAATGAAAAAATTCGGGGTTTTTCAGCTTGCCTTAAAGCAAGTTGATTCGATCCGCTAAGGAGTCTTTATAGCTTCCACCTACAGGGATTTCCTTGTCCATTCCGTCAATTGTAATCATCGCGTATTTGATGCTTTCAATGGCTTCAATGTTCACGATAAAACTTCGATGGACGCGCAAAAAGTCTTTACCTCCAAGTTTTGTTTCTACATCCTTCATTGTCGAATGAATGGTGTAGCTCTCTGTTCGTGTGTGGATGACAACATAGTCTTTCAATGCCTCAACAAACAACAGGTCCTCGTTCTTTACGCGAACCAAACGACTGCGGTTTTTGACAAAAATGACGTCTGAGTCTTCCTTGTGTTCCGCCATGCTTCGCAAGAAGTCAGTTTCCTGCTTCATCTCACGCTCTTTGCTGTGCTTGTGCAAAGCCATTTCAATAGCCGTTTGGATATCGACGTCTTTAAATGGCTTCAGGATATAACCATGCGGTTCGGCCATTTTAGCCTCGTTTAGAGTGCCCTCATCTGCGTATGCCGTGAGGAACACAACCGGGATATCCATGTTGCGTTTGATCTCCTCAGCCGCTGCAATTCCATTCATATCTCCCTTGATCATGATGTCCATCAAAGCCAGGTCTGGCTTGTGTTTCATGGCCATTGAGATCGCGTCCTCCCCATTATCCGCAGAGGCAATCACATTGTATCCAAGGTTTCCAAGGCATCGTTCGATGTCTTTACGGACGATGCTTTCGTCCTCAGTAACAAGTATATTGATTGGCATGGTAGTCGTGTTACGTTAATCCGCAGTTGGGGTAAATCTAACCAAAAAGGAGCTCCCCGTGGTCTTTTCTAACGCACTCGTCGGGGAATTGTTATTCACAATCAAAACTCCGTCGAGCTGTTCTGTTAGGGCTTGAACAAGATATACGCCTAAAGAATCGTTCGATTCAAAACTAAAACCTTCGGGCAAACCAACACCGTCATCCGAAACCTCAATTTCCAATTCATTGTTTTTTTCCTCTACCCTTAGTGTGAGTTTTCCGCGCTCTTTTCCGACAAAAGCATACTTCAAACAATTCGATACGAGCTCGTTTACAATCAACCCGCAGGGTATGGCTTGCTTTAAATTGATATACACACTATCCAAACAAGACACCAGCTCTACTTCACACGAAATTTTGGAGTAGCTATGAATCAGGTTATTGGTGAGGCGTTCGAGATATGAAGAAAAGCTGATCGAGCTGAAGTCAGAGTTCTGATACAATGACTCGTGGATGAAGCTCATCGTAGAAATTCTATTTTGACTCTCTTCCAAAATATTCAACATAAGCGGATCCGATATGAATCGGCGCTGAAGGTTAAGCATGCTTGATATGACCTGAAGGTTGTTTTTAACCCGGTGGTGCACCTCTTGCAACAGCACCTCTTTCTCTTTCAGCGCTTCTCTGATTTGTTGCTCGATTTCTTTTCTCTCTGTTATATCATATGCAATGCAACTCAGTTCTTCTTCCTGGTCATCGTATCGAACCGGGTTGACAAATACTTGATACCACACAACTTCTCCCGCGAGGTTCACAAGAGGTAATTCAAATTGCTGTTGTACGCCCCTTTGGGCTTGTTTCAGCAAACGCAATTGGCCATTGTACAGTTTCTTCGACGTAAAGGCGCTCAACAACTCAACAATTGCAGTTCCTTTTTGAATATCAGCATTGAATCGGTTTTGGAATGTACTCTCCATGTTGAGGTTTGATGAACTCACATGTAAAGACTGGTCCAGGGTGAACATCAAAAGGTATTTCGTCGAGTTGAATATGGACTCCAGTTTTGCAGATTGCACCATCGCATCACGCTGGTACCCGCGCATTTCTGATACATCCAAGAAAATCCCCCTCACACCGGTTACTTTTTCGTTGTGATCTGTTTGCTTCGACGCTCCACCAAGCATGTTCAATAGGGTCCCGTCTTGTTTTGTGAAAACAAGTTCTTTGTTCGTCCCTGAAATCGATTCGGCCCAGTTTTCATTATCAAGAGAAGCAATGGTTTGGAGGTTTGTTTCCAATAAAGACGCGCCGTCGTACCCAAGTGTTCTGAAAAATGACGGATTCGCGTAAGTGAATTTTCCGTGTTCATCGACCAAGAAAACCAAATCGCTAGCGTTGTCTAAAATGTCACGATACCGCTCTTCACTTCTACGAAGCTCTTGTTCCGCTATCTGCAGGCCAGTAATATCCCTCCCCACTGTAACCGCTCCCAATGTATTCCCATCATCATCCCGCAACGAAGCAACGGACATCAAGAGTTGAAATGTTTCACCTGAAGAACGGAGACCCGTCAGCTCCCCAACGAAGTAATTTTTCTCTTTTAATTCGCTCATCACATCCGCGAATTCACTTTCATCCGCTAAAAACTGCTTAGGCCTTAGTTGTTTCGCATCGTCAAAAGTCCATCCAAACTCCACAGACGCTGCGTGATTAAATTGAATCAAGTTCCCATTGATATCAAACGCAAGAATCATATCAATGGAGCTCTCTACAATAGATCCGTTCAGTCTTTCCGCCTCCTTTAGTTGAATTTGTGTCTTCTTGTGGCGCTTAATTTCTTCCTTCAAAAGAGCATTCGCTTCTTCAGCTGAAGAAGCTCTCATCTGCTCACGCACAAGCATCATTCGGGTCGACAAATCGCTCACAGTAATCTGAACAGCGGGTTTCTGATCGTAAAACGTCAAACCCATTTGAATCCCAACAGCTTTCGCTTCCGTATTCAAACCCTGCATAGACAATTCGATATAAGGTGGTTTCTCTCCTTTATAAACCGCTTCTATGTCCTCCAATACCCGCTGGTGGTCTGAATCCATAAAGAGCGAAGAGATGTCTTGATTGTACACTTGCTCCTCATCTTCAAAACCCAATAAACTCGCGGCGGCTTGGTTGATGTATCGAATTTTATTTTTAACAACGAGAAACAACCCAATCGGGCTGGATTCCACCAATAACCTAAACCGTTCTTTGGTTTGAAGTAGGTCGTGTTCAATCCTTTTTTTTTCAGTGACATCAAGCATTACCAGCGCTTGTAGATGATCGGTTTCCTTATTTGTTGACGTGAGTTGCGCTTCTATATTGATTTTAATCCCTTTCGAGTTTTCGATTTCAAAATCAAAAACTTCATTCAATCGGGTAGACAACCGCTTCCAGTCACGTGTGTTAAAGAACCCTTTGAGACCGTTTTTAATGAGTTCATTCGCTTCATCAAACCCTGTGATTTGAACCATGCGTTCGTTTACATCAACCACCTCATCACCACTGAATAGCGCAATTCCCTCCATGGTTCCGTTACTCAACGCTTTAAACTTATTCTGATTAATCGTTTGAACTTCTTTTAGAACCTCCAACTCTGTAACGTCTTGCAGCGTACAAAGCGTTGTGTTGTCGTTCAGTCTGCTTTTAAAACCATGAATCGCACGATGGTTGCCATCCAGATCTTTCAAAACCCCTTGAAAAGGGGTTGTTTCGTTGTTTTTAATCCATTCGAAAACCGCGGAGTGATCTGAATCCCAGTAAATCTTAAATGCATCATTCGATGCACAGATCACACCGTCTTGATAAACGGCAGCAGCATCCTTTAATGCAAACAACCAAGAATACACAGTGTCTTGATTCTTCATGGTGTTTTCGTTCTTTTTAGATCACGGTCTGCACGCTTTTTTCTTCTTGTTTTAATGGTTTGACCATCCACTTTTATCAATTCTCCTTGACGATATTCTCGTGTTTGCTCGATGAGATTATCTGAATTGTAGAAAATCCATTTTCCTTGTTTCACTCCTCCTTGGTACCGTTCTATATGATCAACTCCCCCCTTCTCTTGATAAAAAGTGTGTTTTCCATCAGGTAGTCCAAAAATAAAACTTCCTTTAAAACTTTGCTTTGAATCGGCATTAAAGTGCTTCCACTCTTCGTCTTTCATTCCATCTATATAAGCTCCTTCCTCTCTGTGGTCATTGACATCTTCTATCCAATCACCTTGCTTCAAACCGTTCTGATAAACACCTTGATTGAGTAATTCTCCGGTGATATTCCATTCAATAAATACGCCGTTCTCTTTCCCTTTTCGGTATTGCTCTTTTCGATGAAGGGATTTATTGGGATAATACCAGGTCCAATCCCCATGGTACAGTCCGTTTTTAAAAAAACCTTCTTGGATAATCTCACCCAGTGCATTGAAGTACTCCCACTTCCCCTCCTCTTTTCCAGCTGTATAGTTTCCACTGGCTTTTTTATTTCCCATTTCGTCAAACCACACCCACCAACCCGTGCGATTACCTTCCTTATTTGTAATGCCTTCTGCTACTTTTTTATTAGCCTCGTATAACGCTCCTGACTCCAGTGTTCCAGTGGTATCATACGCTCTAAAAATACCAATCAATGCATCCTCTGAATACGTAGCTTTTGTTGCAATAACCCCATTTGGATGGCGTGTTGTTCGTACATCTACAGGTGTTGTTTCCTCTGCATCTTTTACAACCTCTCCAAATTCATATTTTTCTAGATAATCCAATTGGCCAAAACTGTTGTAAAACTTGAAAATTCCGTTTCGCTTTCCTGCAAGCCAAGGACCTTCTTCTGTTTTCCGTTCCATGGAATTCCACTCCATCCAAATCCCCGTTTTTCTATTTTGATCATCCAACGCATTGATCCGTTGCGTTGATCTCAAACGGCCTTCATCGTATTCGAATAATGCGATAACCCGGCCGTCCTCCGTCCATTCTCTACCCCAACCATGGGTTTTACCAGTTTTAAAAGGAGTTCTCTTTTTAATCCATCCGGATGGATCATAATCCAACTGAATTCCTACCTGAACACCCTTTTTAAAAACACGTTCTGTAACGAGGTTTCCTTGCTCCTTAAAATTCCACTCCTTTCCATTCTTCTGACCGAATTCAAATTCTACCCGTCTTTGAATATTTCCATTTTCGTGGTAAAATTCCCATACACCATCCAATTCAAATTCACTCCGTGAGCCCTTGCTTTTTAAAATCCCATTTTCGAAAAATGTTGTCCATTCTCCCTCTGGTTGATTTTCGACCAAACACCCTTCACTTGCTTTTTTTCCATCCTCAAAAGTAAATGTTGTCCAGACACAATTTTCAATTTCTGGCTGAGCTGAAACGGAGATTATGAATGAACAACATAGTATATATGTATATATTCTTAAAGAATAAATCATAGTAACTATAGGTCTGTTGAAACGGTTGGTAACATGATGCAATGGAAGTAGATTTTATGAATTCTGAACAATATTTGGGGTGGTTTTAAACATAGAATCTAATAAGAGGATAGTGTAAATCAATGGTTTAATGGTTTCATTAACAGCTTGGGGTCTTTGTTGGTTGTGTAAAGAATTCACACATGCAAGTTGTCCGTAATTGAGTGAAGTTGGGTGATAAAATGAACGAAAACTTCCAACCAAATTAGTTGGATAAATCACGTCAAGGTTGGCTTACGTTTGAGAGCTGGAAATAGCAAGTATGAGTTGTTAGGAGTTGTAAACGGAAGATTAACGCTATCAACGAGTGGGTTGTTAATTAACTTGCTTGAAATTTGAATCCATGCGCATTTCAATTGGAGGCGATCACGCCGGTCCAGCACTTAAAAAGGTAATCACGGAACAGTTAGTATCCAAAGGCCACGAAGTAATCAATCGGGGAACAGATTCCAACGAAAGTGTAGATTATCCGGACCATGCGCACCAAGTGGCGCTGGATGTTCAAAACGAAGAAGTGGACAGAGGTATCCTTATTTGTGGCTCTGCAAATGGTGTGGCGATGACAGCCAACAAACACCAAGCCGTGCGGGCAGGGATAGCATGGAGTGCTGAAACGGCAGCGCTAACAAGACAACATAATAACGCAAATATCATCTGCATCCCTGCGCGGTTTGTTGATGAAGCTGAAGCTTTGGATATCGTCACAACGTTCTTATCAGAGGAATTTGAAGGAGGTCGGCATGATCGGCGTGTGGGTAAAATAGCGTGTGCGAGCTTGGTTGGTTTCATGGCCTTGTTTTCAGTGCTATCAGCGCAACCCACAAAGTGGGCTGAAACAATCAACGCAAGCGATTTGGAAAACCATCTAACGGTGCTCGCGAGTGATGCTTTTGAGGGGCGTGAAACAGGAGAACCTGGTGCAGAAAAAGCGGCCGCTTACATATCGAGTTATTTCGAGTCTGTTGGGATAGCACCGTACCATGAAGCAGGTTATTACCAAGAGGTATCGATGGTTCGATCGCAAATTTTAGGGGGAAGCCTGACGGTTTCAGGGACGTCCTTTGAATTTTTAGAGGAGTATGTATTCTATCCGGGTATCCGGGACAAGTCAATGGAAAACCTTCCAATGGTGTTTGCTTCCTGGGGTGAACCAGATGATTTTAGAGGGTTGGATTGTACCGGTTCAGTGGTGGTTGTTTTTTCGGGAACAGCGGGTGCAGCGGAGGAGAATTGGCGCGATGGTCTTGAAAAGAAGCGGATGAACGCAGAGGCCAGCGGAGCCAGAGCTTTAGTTGTCATAGGTGAAGGGTTGGGAGCGTATAAAGGCCGTTTAAAACCTTGGTTATTGAGAAAGTCAATGCGACTGGATCAACCGGATCCAAAAGAAACAGAAGGAACGCGTTTACCTACTTTTTTCATGGAAGGCAGTTCAACCAAGGGTTGGTGGGGTCAAACAACCTTGAAAAACTGGAAAAAGGTCCAGAAGAAGAAAGCGAAGGGTGTAGTCATAACAGCTCAGTCAATGCCAACAGCGAGCTGGTCTTTTAACCTGGACGATCGTTCAGGGAAATTCAACACGCAAAACGTACTCGGTTATATTCCAGGAAGAGACTCTGTGTTACGGGAGGAGTTGGTGGTGATTACAGCACACTATGATCACGTGGGTGTGATCGACGGTGAAATCCATAACGGGGCGGACGACGACGGTTCAGGGACGGTTACGGTCTTGGAGCTGGCTCAAGCCATGATGGCGGCTGTGGATGCCGGAGAAGGGCCTCGCCGGAGTGTGTTGTTGATGACGGTTGTTGGAGAGGAAAAAGGTTTGTTAGGAAGTGAATGGTATTCAGATCATCCTGTTTGGCCACTTGAAAACACCGTCGCCAACCTCAATATCGATATGATCGGAAGGACAGATGAGGCACACCCGGATGACGATCGGTATGTGTATCTCATTGGGTCAGATAAGCTGTCTTCTGAGCTTCATGAGATCAGTGAAAACGCGAACAGTGAGTTCACGCAATTGGCATTGGATTATACATTCAACGCACCGGATGATCCGAATCGTTTTTACTACCGGTCTGATCACTACAATTTTGCGAAACACAACATTCCTGTGATTTTCTACTTCAGCGGTGTGCACGAAGATTATCATAAACCGGGAGATGATCCGGAGAAAATCCACTACGACAAGACGGCTGAGATTGGACGCCTGGTGTTTCATACGGCGTGGCAACTCGCCAACCAAGACAAGCGTATCGAGGTTGATATGGAAAATGATTTCCCAGAGAAATAATTAAAACCCAGGAGTTGCAGAGAGGAGTTGATTGAACTTGTTTTTCTCTGCTTCATACGCTGCCCCTGTTGCGGGCCCATTGAAGCCGGAATGGATCGCTACGCGTCCGTTGGGGTGGATAAAGAGCGTAGTAGGAAAGCTCAGAACCTGATCCAAGAAAGGGAAAGTGCGCGCAGCGATTGTTTTGCTAGCGGCTCCTCCCCAATACACCTCCCAGTTGATTCCCAATTGTGAGCGGTAAAAATCCAATCGACGGTATACATCTAAGGCAGTGGTGTCCCTCTCGTATGCCATGGAAATGACACGAATGCCCGGGTGGTTTTCCTGAACCTCTCGAAGTAAACGGACTTCATCCATGCAGTTTGGGCACCACGTTCCTAGGATGTCTACAACAACGACCTCACCGGGTTTAGGAACCAAAGACACCTCTACAGACGACCCATTCCGATCGAGGCTGGTGATCAAAAGGTCTGAGTCTGAGACTTGAATTTCTTCAACGGTATCACCGTTTGGCCAAACACGACCACCGCGACCGGACCACTGCGTGTGGTAATGGTTGCCGCTATAAAAACTACCGTCGATCCAACTTCCCTGACTGTAGCGCGCTTTGAAGCAATAGAGGTGGGCCCCATCATAGGTCTGCATATGAAGCAAGCCAGAGCGATAAACCCCGGAGAAAAAGCGATAATCCCCGGTAGGGGTTCGCATCGTTCCGGTCATGCTACCCGCAACACGATGAAGATCCAACTGTGCATCAGCGAACGCGCTGGTATCGCTATCACCAAACCAAACATCCCAAGTACCCTCTGGAGCCTCGCCTGTGTTGATGACAGAAGACCGGAGTTGAATGTCAAAATCTACGCGGTAGTTGGGTGACCGCAAGGAATCCGTCCACACCCCTCTCCTCTCCGTTGAATCCAACACCCACGAACCGCCAAAAACAGGCACCACAAACGTAGAGTCGTTGGTTCGAAGCAACTCCATTTCCTCTCCACCGTTTTGAAGGGTAAAGAGGTCGTTTTGTTGCTGCAAAGGAAACGATACGCGCGTACTATCATTGAGATGGAACACCACCTCGAGGTTGTCTTGTGTTTTGTTGACTTCAGCGCAGCGGACAAAGAGTGAAACACAGACAACACACGTGGCGATCCACCTCATATCAACCCAAGTCGAATTGAATCCCTTGTGCCAATGGAAGGGTTGATCCGTAGTTGATGGTGTTTGTTTGTCGGCGCATGTAAGCTTTCCAAGCATCTGATCCAGACTCGCGCCCCCCTCCTGTTTCTTTTTCTCCTCCAAACGCTCCTCCAATCTCCGCTCCTGATGTGCCGATGTTGACGTTTGCAATTCCACAATCGGAACCATTGACAGACAAAAACCACTCAGCCTCCTGGACATTGTTCGTCATAATAGCAGAAGACAATCCCTGAGCAACGCCGTTTTGCAATGCAATGGCTTCATCTAAGGTGTCGTATGCCATCATATAAAGCAAAGGTGCGAACGTCTCATGTTGAACAATTGCTAGATCGTTAGAAGCCTCAGCGATACTAGGGCTGACATAACAACCGCTCTCATAACCAGGACCCTCCAACAAACCTCCTTCGACCACAAACGTACCTCCTTGATCCTTTACGGATTGCAGTGCAGCGAGATAGGTTGCAACAGCCGCTTGGTCTGTCAACGGCCCAACATGGTTGGACTCATCCAATGGGTTGCCAATGGTGAGTTGGCTGTAGGCGTTTTTCAGCACAGTTTTGACTTGATCGTAAATGGAACGATGGATGATCAAACGACGTGTAGAAGTACACCGTTGACCGCACGTGCCGACAGCGCCAAACACAGCGGCAGGAACGACCATTTTCAAATCAGCATCAGGAGCAATAATAATGGCGTTGTTTCCACCCAACTCTAAAAGCGATCGGCCCAAACGTCCGGCAACAGCTTTAGCAACAGCCTTACCCATTCGTGTGCTACCTGTGGCGCTCACAAGAGGCACCATGGGATCATTACTCAACATTTCTCCTACATCAGCCATGCCATTCACAACGCAAGAAAGCGCTGCAGGAACGTCATTGGCTTCAGCAACCTCATTCCAAATGTGCTGGCAAGCAATGGAACAAAGCGCGCTCTTTTCAGAAGGCTTCCACACGCAAGAATCACCACAAACCCAAGCGAGCGCAGTGTTCCAAGCCCATACGGCTACTGGAAAATTAAAAGCAGAAATGATTCCCACCACTCCCATTGGGTGGTACTGCTCATACATGCGGTGAAGAGGACGTTCAGAGTGTGTTGTCATTCCATACAATTGACGGCTTTGACCGACTGCGAAATCACAGATATCAATCATCTCCTGTACCTCACCCAAACCTTCTTGGAGTGATTTACCCATCTCATAACTCACTAACGCTCCTAAAGCATCCTTCTTTGCACGAAGGGCATCACCGAATTGCCGAACGGCCTCGCCTCGTTTTGGCGCAGGAACATGTCTCCAATCGAGGAATGCAGCTTGAGCGTGCTCCATGACTTCAGCATAGTCTGCCGCCGTTGCGCTTGAAACTGAAGCAATCCGCTTTCCGTCTACCGGTGAAATTGAATCAATAGTGGCTCCGCTTCCAAAGGCCCGCTTCCCAATCATAACGCCGTGGTTGTGATCTTGGATTCCGAGTGTGGAGAGAATGTTTTGAATGTCCATTGTGTATCTGTTCTTATTGGAGGTGCAAAGATAGTTCGTGCTCGACCAAGACCCGAGGGCTCTTCTTGGCAGTAACTATGTGTTTAAATATCTGATTTACAGTTCTTTGTGTAAAGAATAAAAAATAGGGAAAAGAGAACGTAGAGGTTACGTGAAGTCTTTAAACGCTACAGGGCCCCTTAAAAAGGCCCAGGTGATACTGTTTCACGTGGAACAGTGCTTATCGGCCGAGATTCACAAGCAAAACAGCCAGATCAGACGCGCTGACTCCAGAAATACGGGAAGCGCCGGCAAGCGTTTCGGGTTTCGTTTCTGTGAGTTTCTCGCGGGCTTCGCTACTCAAGGATTCGAGTGCGTGATAATTGAAGTCATTCGGTATGGCAACGTGATGCAATCGCTGCAATTTGTCAGCGATTGCCTGTTCCTTTTCAATGTATCCCGCATACTTGATTTGAACCTCAATAGCCTCCAGGGTTTCAATGTCCATTTGCAAGTGTTTGCCGATGGCGTCGATTTCCGGGATATGGTCAAACATTAATTGTGCGCCAACACCGGGCCGATTTAACACGGAAATGGCTTTTTGCTTTTGTTGTAAAGGTGCGCTTTGGATCGATTCGAGAAGCGTTTGAGCTTGGTCTGGGCTGACGCTTGTTTTTTCGAGTTGGGTCTTGAACGACCGCATGGTCTTGATCTTGGACTCCAATGTTTCCATGCGCTCGCTCGATGCCAACCCGATAGCGTGTGATAAAGGGGTGAGGCGCTGGTCGGCGTTGTCTTGGCGCAAAAGGATGCGGTATTCCGCACGTGACGTGAACATGCGGTAAGGCTCCTTGGTGCCTTTGGTAACGAGATCGTCGATGAGCACACCGATGTATGCTTCATTTCTTTTGAGGACGACTGGTGGTTTGTTCCACGTGGAACGTGCAGCATTGATTCCGGCCATTAAACCTTGAGCGGCGGCTTCTTCATATCCAGTTGTACCGTTAATCTGACCAGCGAAGAATAGGTTTTGAAGCTGCTTGGTTTCTAGGCTGTGCTTGAGCTGGGTGGGGTGGAAGAAGTCGTATTCGACAGCATATCCAGGTCGAAAGAATTTCACGCCTTCGAAACCAGGAACACAACGAAGCGCTTTCACTTGGATGTCTTCAGGTAGGCTTGTGCTGAAGCCATTGACATAGACTTCGACTGTTTCCCATCCTTCTGGTTCGACAAATAACTGGTGTGAATCCTTGGTGTGGAATCGCTCAATTTTATCTTCAATACTCGGGCAATAGCGCGGGCCAAGACCTTGAATGCGGCCATTGAACATAGGTGATCGGTCGAACCCGTCGCGCAGGATGTCGTGGACCTGGACGTTGGTGTGAGCGATGTGACAGCTTCGTTGATTTTGTAATATAGGGGTGTCTGTGTAAGAGAAACGCCGAGGATCAGGGTCTCCAAGTTGTTCTTCTAAGACGCTGTAATGAATACTTCTTCCATCGACGCGAGGGGGTGTGCCCGTTTTCATGCGGTCGGCTGTAAAGCCATTTTCGACCAACTGCTCTGTGATCCCAACAGCTGAACGTTCACCTGCACGTCCACCGCCAAATTGTTTTTCTCCGATATGCATCAGACCATTTAGAAATGTACCTGCCGTGACAACAACGGATTTGGACCGAATGGTCGAACCCAATTGCGTTCTTACACCGCAGCAAACGCCATTTTCAATAATCAGTTCGGTGACGGCATCTTGCCAGAAGTCGAGTAGGGGAGTGCCTTCAAGCATTAAACGCCACTTTTCAGCGAAGCGCATCCGGTCGTTCTGAGTACGTGGAGACCACATAGCTGGCCCCTTGGATCGATTGAGCATACGGAACTGGATTGCGCTGTGATCACTCACAACTCCAGAGTACCCGCCCATGGCGTCAATTTCTCGGATGATTTGCCCTTTGGCAATCCCACCCATGGCTGGGTTGCATGACATTTGGCCAATGACGCCCATGTTCATGGTGATCAAAAGGGTGCGGGCACCAAGGTTCGCTGAAGCCGCAGCCGCTTCGTTTCCTGCGTGACCCGCCCCAACGACGATAACATCATATCCTTGATGGATCATGCGTTGAGCGTATTGAAGGTTGTCAGCCACTTGTTTTCTAAGTGCGTCATCTGTGTTTGATCTGCTTTTGACTTGTCCATATATCCCAATAAATGCAGTACCCCATGCACAACAACCCTCTTTAACTCGTTTTTAAACAGTTGTTTGTGTGTGTTAGCGTTGTCTTTGACGCGATCGATCGAGATGTAAAGCTCACCAGAAACCGAGGGTCCTTCACAATAATCAAACGTGATGATATCGGTGTAATAGTCGTGCTTAAGATGATCTCGATTGATCGTCAAGAGATACGCATCCGTGCAAAAAACAATCGAGACGTCTCCGACGATTTTCCGATGGGACTGTACCACATCAGTGAGCCAGGCTTTGATCAAACGGCGTTGCGGACAGCGATAAGGGTGGTCCGCATTGTGAAAAGAAATGGGCAATACAGAATGCGAATTCAGGGCGCAGAGAACACCCCTTGGAACGTCAGCTCAACCACACGGCCATCATCAGAGAACGTGCATTCATCGGACAATTGGCGCATCAAGAAGACTCCTCGGCCGTTCGGTTTCTCCAGGTTTTCAGGCGCTGTCGGGTCAGGGACGTTTTCAAAATCAAAACCGGGTCCTTGGTCGGTGATCTTGAAGTAAAGATCGGATGTGCGCAGTTCGTACTCAACAAAAACGAGTTTCGTCGCATCCAAACGGTTTCCGTGGACAATGGCGTTGTTGACGCCTTCTGTCATCGCGATGAGAACATCTCCGTAACACTCCTCTTGAAAGGATTGTCCGTCTCGGATTTCATCAATCAATCGCTCGATTACAGCAATGTTTTCGGGTTGAGAGTGGAATTGCAGTTGTTGCATGGTTTCGGTCATGGTTCCAAAGATTGTTACCGCGGATTCAATTCTGGGGTCGTGACGTCCAAATTATTGAAATATTCATTGACTCGGTCACGATAATAGGAATCCAATTCAAGGGGAACTGTTCGTAACAATTCAAGTTCATTGTTTTTAAGCTTCAGATAATCAATCAGTTGAGAAGGCTCTTCGCTTAAATTTTGATTGGCTGAACGTGATTTTCGCTTGTCATCTTCGCCCCGCGTACGCTCAGCGGTTTCTGCTTCGAGCAAGCGAACCATTAAATCTTGTTGTCGAGCCATGGTTTCAAGAGTAACATCTCGGTTGACCAAGTCGCGCTCCAACTCCTCCATCTCCTTCGCAATGTTACCCAACTGTTCTCCTTCGCCAGAACCGTCCTCATTGAGCTCTTGAGATTTTCGCTCAGCCATTTGCCTCAGAGCAGCTTGTTGCGCAGCCATTTGAGCCAATTGTTTGCTTAATTGTCGCTGTTGTTTCCCGTCTTTCCCGTCCTGTCCAGACTGCCCCTTCTTACCCATTGACTCCTTCATCTTTTCCAGCTGGTCACCCAAGGCTTTTTGCATCTTTTTCATGTCGCCGGCGCTTGGAGAGGGCTTGGGTTTGCCATTGCCTCCCGGTTTTTCACAGTTGCCACTGCCGGGCTTTGATTCTGACATCGATTGCTGCATCTGTTGCAGGGCATCATCAAGCATCAACGCAAGGTTGTTGAAGCTGGTCATCACATATTGCTGGTTGCTATTGATCTCAGCGGTGAGTCGTTCTCCGAATATAGCCAAAGCGTCGTCCATATGGTGGTTGATTAAACCAATTTCACGGTTGACCGTTGGGGCCAATTGTGTGATACGTAAACTCAACGCAAACAACGAGTCCTCAACCATTCTCGCATCATCTTTGAGCCGTCGTTGCGTCTGGCCGTAAGTGATGTACAGCGGATCATCGGTGTTTGTGCGGCGCAGAAGTTCCATCACTCCCTCTTCGTCAAAGGACAAGGAGATGATGTTTTCGAGCAACGCCCTCAAGGCATCCATGTCCTCCTCTAAGGCTTCCTCCTTTTCCTGTTGCATCATGGCCTCCATTTGTTCGGCCATTTGCTGCATCTCCTCTGCAGCTTCTTGCTGGTTTTCGGAGGCTTTTTTCTTTTTGTCTTGGTCAAGCTGTTCGGAACTGTCACTCATCTTTTCCTCAATGGACTCGTTTTCTTCAGAACGGTCCATAGTGGCATTGGGGTTTTCTAATTCTTCATTGGCCTTATCTAGCTCATCCAATTCCTTCTTGAGTTCTTCAAAAGCTTGGTTGAGAGAATCTTGTTGCGCCTTTAACGAATCGCTTGGTGTGGATTCATTCCGGGTTTCTTCAGCGAGTTCAGCCTGTTTTTCCGCGAGCTCTTTGAGATCATCAAGGGCCTCCTCCATTTTTACCTCATACTCCAGTTGTTTGAATTGCTCCAAAGCACGATCCAACTCCTTTTCGAGGGATTCTTGGTCGACCTCCATGGATTCCAACTGGTCCTGGATTTCGTCCAACACGTCGGGATCCATTTCCTCCATTAAACGTTGCATCTCTTCGTAAAGCTGTTTGAGCTCATCGCTCATTACCTGCTCCATTAGCTCTTGAAGCTGCTCTTGTTTCTCGAGGAGACGCTCTTCTTCAGGCGTAAACTCATTGGCACGATCGTCTTTTTGTTCATTGGCTTGCTGGAGTTCGTCCAGCTGTTTTTGCAATGCCTCTTGACGCTTCATGAACTCTTCGATCGCCCGCTCATCTTTCCAGTCGAGCTCGTCGTCTTCACGGAGTTGACGACTCAACGCCTCCATTTCTTCTCTCAATAGTACCGCTTCCTCCCGAGCGCTTTCCATTTTACTCTGGATATCCGCGCTTGAAGCATCGCGCTCTTCACGGACTTCTTCTTGGGACGGAGGGCTGAAAACCATGGTCGAGGACCGCGCCATTTTCGCTCCATTGACACCATCATTGTCCCAAACCTCAAACCAATACTCCACAGCATCTCCCTCGGTAATGCCCAGATCCAAGACACTCCACTCAAAGTAAAACCGGTCAACCGTTCCGTTTGGCTCTTCCAGCGGAATGTAAACAACCTCTCCGCTTGATAAAGCGCTTGATTTGTCGGCCAACTCCTCTTCATTGCGCGGAGCAATTTTTGTCCACTGGTATGCCAACCTCAGTCGACTAAACCCATAATCATCACGCACTTCTCCAGAGAAACGGCGCGTTGAGCGAGCGAGGCTATCCAGGGATTCATTGACACGAATGGAAGGGTGAAGATCAGGAATAACCTGAATGAGATACCGAAGGGAATCTGTAGATCCAACGAAGTTATTGGAAGGAACCAACCAATAAGGCGAAGAATCCGTGAACCGGTGTTGGAACGAAAAGGTGGATGCTGCTTGGCGATCCATCTCAATAGCCTCGTCTCCCAATCGCATTCGAACCGATTCCGTGTCCTTGCAGCGAACCTGCCATTGAATCAACGTTCCTTCAGGCACCCGAAGGTTGCCAACGTCTTCCCAATTCTCGACTCCTCGACCGGTATAATTTGGAGCTGTGGTTTTCACATTGAGACTCAGAAGGGTGGGGACCGGGAGAGCTTCCAACGTGAAGACATCCGAATTGACCCCAGCAGCGGTACATCGAAAATCGAGCGAAGAGCGCACCACAGGAAAGGTGTGTGCAAATTGTCGGTCGTTTAACCGCTCCATCCGAAAACGATTGCCATTGCTCTCAAGGAAAACAATCTCAGGGACGGACGAGCCCAGAACCTCGAACTCTACGGTAAATGAAGAAGCAACAGGAACCTGAAGGGCGGTTGTGATCAGTTGAAAGTGAAATGGCGCTGCTGGCACAAAGTCTTGGCGGTGTGCTAAGATTCTTTGAGCGGGCTCTTGAACCATTTCAGGACGTAAAGACCAAATTACCGCAATCACTAGAATAGGGGGTAGCGCATACCAGACATAAGAGATGCTGTCGCGCCAGTGAACTGCTTGTTGAAACGAAAAAGGTTGGAGCGCTTCCGTACGCTCCTCGATCGAGGCTTGGAGTAAAGAAGTGTCTACGTTTTGCGCAATCGACCTCTCGAATTGCTGCTGCAGTTGAAGTGTATTCAGCAACCGGTCACTGATTTCAGGGAAATGTTCCCCCACCAAACCACTGGCTTGTTCATACGTAAGCCCTTTGCTAATTCGTGCCCACTGAAGCAGTGGCCACATGATGTAACGGGAAAGAACACCCACGCCACCCAAAACCAATCCCCAAAAAAAGAAGGTTCGCCCCGCGATTCCAAAGTTCCCGAAATACTCCAATAAGAACAAAAACAAACCACTTCCGAGCAAGACCCCACCACCAAATAAGACCCCACGAATCAAGCGATTCAGGTAGTACTTCCGGATGAAAATATCCAGTTTTTGTATTAACAGTGAGGGGCTTCCCATGGTGGATAAAGTTACGGCAAGCAGCAAGCCAAAGCGAGTACTTTCAACAACACGGGATATGCCCTTACTTTTGCTCCCCCTTCAACGAATCCACAAACGCTATGCAAGGTCAATTAATCAGCAATCGCTTTATGAAAAAGACTCCATTGGTTGGTATGGTAATTCTGTTCCTATTCACCCTTTGTGACGTGAATAGCCAGGTTGTTATCAATGAGTTGGACCCTTCCATGCAAGGGGTTGATGACCGGGAGTTTATCGAGTTGAAAGGCAACCCCAATGAAGACCTCAACGGATTCATTGTCGTCGTGTACAACGGTTCCAATGCGCAATCCAACTTAACGATTGACCTGAATGGTTTTGTTTTGGACGAGGACGGATTCTTCTTAATCGGAGGTCCAGCCTTGACAGAGGCGGGATTCATTGTGGAAGAAACGAATTGGCTGCAAGTGGGCCAAGAGGCGGTTGCAATCTATGATGCTGATGCATCGTTTTTTCCGGATGGAACACCAGTAACGAACTCTGACTTGGTAGACGCGGTTGTTTATGGAAACAACCAACCGCCTTTGATTTCGCTTTTGGATGTCTTGACCCCTGGAGGCTTTCAGCTCAACGAAAGTGCAGAAGGGTTGGCTGATTTTCAAAGTTTTTCAAGAGTTCCCGATGGAGGAGCACCGCAAGACCCGGCATCTTTCCAACTTCAATCACTCACTCCAGGTTATTCAAACATCCTCCAATGCGATGGGGGACAGCTGGCCTTGACGAACGCTTCAAACGAATCAGTTTGTACAGACAATGAGCTGGTTTTGGTTCAGTTTTCTCACACGACAGATGTTCCAGAAGCGGATCTCACACTGCTGGTTGTAAACGCTTTAGATGAAACGATTCTCTCTGTTTTTGAAGGGTCTGCAGTGAATCTATCGGGATTGGGAGACCAAAGTTTAGAGATTTGGGGTGTTTCTCACAACGGACCATTGGATGAAGCATCACTTGAGTCAGGCCAATCAGCAGCAGCAGTTTCGGGCATGAACTGCGTCTCTTTTAGCATCAATACGATTGAGATTCAAGGGGTCACCTGTAGTCCGCCTGCTTGCGATGGAGGTGTGGTAACCGATGCGGGAGGAACTCCCTCTGCGATCGGTTGTGATGGCTTGGAAAATGCGCTCATCACATTTGGATACACTTCAGAAGCGGTTGAAGCCGAGTACATTTTTGTCATCACGGATGATGAGCAAATGATTTTAGATACCATTGCCTTTCCACAATACGATTTTAGCGAGCTGGGTGTGGGAAATTATCAGGTGTGGGGGTCTAGCGCATTGGGTGGATTTAACGCCACGACTTTAGAGGCAGGTCAGCCGCTTTCAGGCGTTTTAGGTATGGAGTGTGATAGCTTGAGCACATCGTATTTGGATGTGCAGATACTCGATTGCGAGAGCGCTAGTTTTTGCGAAGAGCTGTTTATTTCGGAGTACGTGGAGGGCAATAGCAACAACAAAGCATTCGAGCTTTATAATCCATCTCCGGTGGCGATTGACCTTTCTGAATACAGCATGGAAACGTGGAACAATGGCGCGAGCGCTCCAACAAACACACAAGTCCTAGAGGGAACGATCGAACCAAACGGGGTGTTTGTTATTGTCAATACTTTAGCCACGCCAGCGTTGTTTGCTGCGGGCGACTTGGTGAGTCAGGTGACCTGGTTCAATGGAAACGACGTTATCTTGTTGTATCACAACGGTGAAATCATTGACCAGATGGGTGAATTTGGAGTGGATCCCGGAACGGCTTTTGAAGTGGACGGTGGAAACGGTGAAATGGCGGAATATACTTTGGTGAGAAAAGCCAATGTTTCTCAGGGAACAACGGACTGGGAATTGGGTCAGTACCAGTGGGATGTTTACCCGCAAGACACGTTTGATTTCATTGGCTTCCACAACGCAACGTGCACGGGATCTCCTGAAATGGAAATCGGCTTCGCGGCGACAGACCTCTATATTTTTGAGGGCGCAGGCGCTGAGGTTGTCATGCAAGTAGCGTATCCACTGCAAGACGTGGACGTGATCGTTGATGTTGTTGGTGGTACTGCTGAATCCGGTTTGGACTTCCCTGCGGTGTTTCCGCTTCCGACGTATACGTTCCCAATTGGATTGTTGAATGACCAATCATTCACGTTTGCTGCCATCAACGATGAGGACCCAGAAGGGGAGGAGACGGTGGAATTGGCGATTACAATTTCTAGTGGTGAGGCCGTGCTGTTGATCGACACCATCACCATTCACATTCAACCCTCTGACTTGACCTATCCCGTTTACAACATAGCCGATGTTCGAACAGTGAATAGCGTCTTGGGAACCACGGATTCACTCGGTGTATCGTGCGAATTGAGAGGCATTGCCCATGGTTGGAATGACTACCCATCGGGATTGCAGTTTACTTTAATTGACTCGACCCACGGAATCAACGTGTTCAGTCCACTCTCTGATTTTGGCTACGAACAAGTAGTTGCTGGTGATAGCTTGCGCATTCGAGGGACCATCTATCAATTTGCAGGACTGACGCAAATTGTGGCCGACACCGTAATTTACGAAGGCTCTGGCTTTCTTACGGAAGAGCCAACGTTGATTCAAACGCTTGACGAAAGCACCGAATCACACGTGGTGACGTTGAAATGTGTGGAGCTTGTAGACCCTGCTCAATGGACCAATAGCGCCCCAAGTTTTGAGGTGGACATCACCACAGGGAGCACCGTTTATACGATGCGGATTGATGCCAATACGGACTTGTTTTTATCGGAGGCTCCGATGGGTACGTTCTTGGTTTCAGGCATCGCGGACCAGCGAGATTTCGAGTCGCCGTATTTTGAGGGATATCGAATCTCACCACGGTACCAGTCCGATATTACAGAGCCGGTGTACGCGGATTTTGAAATTGAGTCACCATGGAACCCGAATGATGGCCCACTGGAGATCACCAACAACAGTCAAGGAGCGGGCAGTTACTATTGGGATTTTGGAAACAACGAATCAAGCGATGCCTTTGAACCGGAATTCAGTTACTCAGAGGACGGAACATACGAAGTGACGCTCATTGCTTATGGGCTTGACGGAAACTGTTTGCACGAGATGACAGCGACGGTAGAAATCATCATTGTTGGCTTGGAAGAAATCAAGGCGAGCATGCAATTTTGGCCAAACCCAACAGAGGATCGCGTGTTCATGGAGTCATCGGTTGATGTTCAATCCATTCAGGTGCACACCCTACAAGGCCACCTGATTTATGAGCAAACCATCAATGGTCGTCTCACAGCGCTTTCCACAAAAAACTGGCCTGCGGGCATGTATGTGGTCTCCGTAGCAACCCGCTTTGGTTGGACGCAGCACAAGCTGATCAAGTCCTAAACCCTCGACCCGTTCAAGGCGGAGTTAGCAGTTAGAACCAAACAAACCTAACAGCAGGAGCAGGTCTCCAATGCTGACCACCAAGTCATTGGTGAGGTCGCCTGGACACAGGTTGGTATTGCTGCAAACACACAACTCCAAACCGTCAACGACTCCGTCGCCATCGGTGTCAACGTCCAAAGGATTGGTGTTGTACAAGGAGATTTCAAGGGCGTCGCTGATGCCATCTCCATCGGTATCGCTGCACGCGTCTCCGACACCGTCATTGTTGAAATCGCTTTGGTCGCTGTTGGCAATGGCGACGCAATTGTCAAGATTATCGGCAGTGCCGTCATTGTCCGAATCTGGAAACGACCCGACAAGTGAACCCATCCCAAGGTCAGCTACAATGATGTAATGGTCGGATGCCGCGAGCGCATCTCCTGATTGAAGACCGTATTGGTCCAATCGAGCTGAACTCATGATGTCCGTACGTAAAGTGAAGCCATGAAGCAGTGTCGCTGAAGCGTCGGACGTGATGAGGTAATCCAATTTACCGGGCATCCACTCGCTGGACGAGTTGGTCCAGGTGTAATCCATCGGTGCTTCAGACTGCAACAAAGGCCATTCGGTCAATGAGCTGCCATCCCAATCGGGGCTGAAGTCCGCTCCGTATGAGTCTTCGTCACTGATATCTCCTGTTTTCAGGGTGTAGATCGGATTATCGAGCCCGACCATGTTCAAGTCTCCCCCGTATATAACGGGTGTGTTGGTCGCAAGGTTGGGGCCGTCGCCGTTGCCTGAAATGGCATCGCGAAGAAATGCCATGTATTCATCGGCTTCGGATTGACGTTGTGCTTCACTTGAAGACCCACCGCAGCATTTGAGGTGGCTGCTTGTTATCAGCAAAGGAACCCCCCAACCCGGATGTCCTTCAACCAATACGGGAAACTGCCGATATACTTCATCAAACCCTTCAAGAATGGCTCCTTTGGATGCGACCATGAGGTCATAGTCGTCCTTGATGACATTCCAAGAGGCATCGTTTTCCAACGGAAGCCACTGATTGAGCAAACCCGCTACAAAACCGGGAGATTCATCACTGACCTCAGAAAACCCAATGATATCCGGGTCAATGGCTTGCAAAATGCGCTCCATAGAGGCCTGGGCACCGCTTTGATCCATGCGGTTGTTCATGTTCCAGAACGCGACGCGATTCAAGGTTTCCGCAGGGCGCTCCAAACCTTGAGGCTGCCACGGACTTAAGGCTTCGCTCACGGCGTGAAAAGCACCGCCATTCGGGAACCCTTCTCCGGTTGCACCATCATACCACATAACCCGGATAGACGGCCCATCGATCTCTGTGGATTCCCGGTGAAAGGCCAGTTCAAATTCTGTAGAACTGTAGGTGGGTGAAACATGCAAACCGATGTCATTGAGGGATTCAGCCCCTGTACCACCTGAATAACGAATGGCTTGGCGATTGGGTAAATCAATCAACAAGTCAACGCCCAACCCTAAATTAGCATAATCCACTCCGGTCTCAAGATCATCGTCAAGATCCAGCAATACCTTGAGATCGTTCGGTAAAACCTCTTCATCGAGACCGACCTCGTCGGCGAGGATCACATGAACAAACAACCACTTATCATTGCTCGTAATTCCAACCGAAACAAAAGATCCGACTCCATCTCCAGCTTCGAAGTGTTCGATATTGCTCCAGTCACCGAATTCATTGTCCAACTGAATTTGAGCAAAGCTCCAAGACGCGATGAGGATGCAGCTAGTTGCTAAAAAAAACCGCAGACCTGGAAAAGAATAAAATGCAATCATGTGGACGAAGTTACGGGTAGATTTGCCGTTATGAATCGCAGGCAAAGCTCCTTGATTTTACACATGATTGTGCTGATTTTCGGATTTACTGGAATCCTCGGTAAATTGATTTCGCTAGACGCTGAACGCCTTGTTTTTTGGAGGGTTTTCTTGGGGGGTTCCTTGGTGATGCTGTGGCTGATTTTCCGCAGAAAAACAGTGCGATTTAAACCGAAAACAGCCGTTCAAGTCGCGTTTGTCGGGTGTGTTGCTGCAGGGCATTGGATTGCTTTTTTTGCGGCCATCAAGGTGAGCAATGTGTCCATTGCTTTAGCGACACTCGCGACCACCCCTTTGTTTGTGAGTTTCATTGAACCTTTGGTGCACCGAAGGAAGTTGGATTGGCGTGAAATGGCACTTGGTTTGGTGATTTTAGTGGGCCTTCTCGTGCTACTTATGGGGCCTAAGGTGACCAATGGAGGGTTTGCTTTGGATGTGAGTGATTATTATTGGGGGGTTTCGCTGGCTTTGGTGTCTGCCTTTTTAGCCGGTGTTTTTAGCACGCTCAATTCGGTTTTGGTGAGACATCACGACGCGTCAAACTTGACACGGTTGGAGTTATTGAGCGCAGCAGCAGTCCTAGCCGTGGTTTTTCTGTTGCAGCCAAAGGGACGCTCATTGGATTTCTGGACTGTTCCAACATCCGATTGGTTGTGGTTGGGCTTGCTGGCTAGCGTTGCTACCGCATTTGCATTCTTAATGAGTATTGAGGTCATGCGAAAACTGTCCCCCTTCACGACAGCAGTCGCCATCAACATGGAGCCTGTTTACGCAATCCTATTTGCGTCTTGGATTTTTGGAGAGGAGGAACAAATGGGACCGTGGTTCTATGCTGGAACAGTGATCATCGTTGGTGCAGTGTTCGTCGACGCCGCGCTCAAACGCCGTGCAGCAAAAGGCATACAAACAAGCTGATTCAATCGTTCACCCAGAACAATTCGGATGCAATAGCATCGGCAAACAACCAATTGTCTTCGGAGATGCGGAAGGATCCGTTGGGCAGCTGAATGAGTTCACGCTTGAGCACAGCCGATTGCCACGCTTGTGCATCTGCGGTTCTCGGATCTCTTCCATACACCGCGAGGAGTTGCTCGGGGTTGATTCCTTCCATCGTTCGCAAACCGGTCATGACCCGTTCATTGAACCGATCAGACGTTTGGAGCACATCGACTTCAAGTGGAACGTCGAGCAATGACTTGGCCTGTTGGATTTCTTTGACATAACGCCTGTTGTTTGAAACGTGGGCATACCGATTGGTACCATCAAAACCATGGGCTCCTGGTCCGATGCCCCAAAATGGAATCCCCTTCCAGTAATTGCGATTGTGTGTCGCATGCCCACCTGGACGTGCAAAATTGGATACCTCGTAGTGTTCAAAGCCTGCTGTTTGAGTGCGGGAGCAGAGCGTCTGATAGGCGGCCACAACAGCTTCGTCAGATGCGGTGTTTTGCTTTCCTTGTTTTACCTGATGACCCAAGGCTGTCTTGGGCTCGATGGTCAAAATGTAAGCAGACAAATGGTCAATCGGTAGGTCCAACATGCGGTCGATGTCACGTTCCCATGCAGGAGCGGGTCGATCCGGCAGCCCATAGATCAGATCACCGGTAATGTGCTGAAAACCGGCTTCCGCCGCCATGCGAATCGCGGTTTCAGCGGTGTCTCCGGTATGGGCACGATTCATCCAACTCAAGATGCTGTCATCAAACGTTTGCACTCCGATTGACAAGCGGGTGACCCCCATTTTTAACCATGCGTCTAGTTTTTCAGAAGTAATGTCCTCAGGATTGGCCTCCAATGTGACCTCCTTTTCTGTGCTGGATATGGATTGAATAGCGTGCATCATTCGCTCCAATCCTTCTAAAGGAAATAAGGAAGGAGTCCCCCCCCCGAAGTAGACAGTGCTAATTTCTTCTGAAATCCCTGTGCCGCGCCAAAGCAACTCACGCATCAACGCTTCCTCCATTTCCTCCAAATTATCCAATTGGGTTGAAAAATGGAAGTCACAATAATGACACGCAGTTCTACAGAATGGAATGTGAATGTAAATCCCGAACACGGCCCCAAGTTCGCTCCAAAATCCTCCTAACTTGCCTTCATGGAATGGGAAGTACGATGGCCTGATGGTCAAACGGAACAGGTTCAAGGAGATGCAGCATCTTCTTGGGATTGGAAACCGTTAGGTGACGGTGTTTTTGATGTGCGAATGGGCCATCGAAATGTCCGAGTGGAACTGGTCAATGGACCGGATAAGGCGGGTCATGTATTGGTTCGTGTCAATGGTGTGGAACGCCAATTGCAGGTTTTGGATCGTCAGATGCTTCTCCTGGAATCTATGGGCATGAGCAGTGCTGAGACAGGGCTCGAGATGGAAGTGCTCGCTCCGATGCCGGGCAAGGTGCTCTCTGTTGGGGTTACGAAAGGCGAAATGGTTGAGGAAGGACATGCCTTGCTGGTTTTGGAGGCCATGAAAATGGAAAATGTCATTCGTGCCCCACGAGCGGGGGTTCTTGCAAGCGTCGAAGTGGGGTCTGGTGTTGCGGTGGAAAAAGGAACAGCGTTGGTCACATATGAATTGGAATCATGAAGCGTTTAATTGCCATGAAGAAATATTTTGGTTTCGTCCTGCTTGCTTTGACGGGCACCCTGCAGGCGCAAGACTGCAGCAATCCGGTTCCGATCTGCGGTGAAATTCCAGAAGCGATCACGTTGAACTTTAGCCAAAGTTTGGAGATCGATTGTCTGAACGCGCCCTTTGTAACGGTGGTTGAATTCATGTCCAACGGAGATTTTGTCAATACCGGTTCTGCCACCTTGGACATTACAGGCGTCACGTGTCAAACGGATGGGATCGATGATGTGATCGAGTGCGTTGTGGTCAAACCAGACCCGCAGGATTTGTGCAACGTCTCCGCGTATGAAATGGTCTCTCCGTGTGCCGAAACGGCAGGAGGGTTCGCTTTGCAAACCGATGGCTTGTTGCCCAATACCACGTACTTGATTTTAATCGGTACTGCGCACGACCCGTCGACAACACCATGCAATGTGTCCTTGATTCTGTCGGGGCCGGCTGTTTCGATCAATGCCTGCTGCACATCCAATATCGCTCCAGGACAAGCCGTGACCTTGACGGTCGTCGGGGGAAACGAGGACTTGGGATATACGTGGTTTCCTGAATACGGTATTTCGCCCGCAACGGGACCCGAAGTGATTGCGTCGCCTAGCATCACGACTACGTACTCGGTATCAGGTTTTTTTGGAGGGTGTCAGTACACCGATGCGGTGACAATCACTGTCGGAAACCCCTTAGGTATCCCAACGAGTTTTACGCCAAACGGCGACTATATCAATGACGTTTGGACGATTGAAGGCCTGCTTCTGTACGATTTAGCTGACGTGCGCATCTTTGACCGGTGGGGTCAATTGGTTCATCGCAGTATTGGGTACACCCAGGCGTGGGATGGAAGACGCGGCGGAACGGATGTTCCGGAGGGGACGTATTACTATGCGATTGATTTAAACGATCCTTTGCTTGTTGATTTTCAAACCATCACCGGCTTTATCAGTGTTATCCGATGAAACAATTCTATACACCTTTTTTGACGGGACTGCTGGTGTTTTTGTTCTTCGCCACGTCAGGCCAATCCCAGCAATTTCCGATTCGGACTACAGCCATGATGAATCCGTTCCAAGACCACCCGGCCATGGCGGGCGTTTTGGGCTGTATGGATTTGCACATGGGCTATCGAAACCAATGGTCTGGAATTGAGGGCGCTCCGCAGACATCGTTTGCCAATTTACATGGACAAATGACGGCTCAAGGACAAGACTTTCATGGGTTTGGCGGTCGTGTTGAATCGGACGAAGCGGGAGCTTGGGGGTATACCTCAGTCAATTTTGCTTATGCATACAACCTGAGGCTATCCACAGGCGCACGGTTGGCAATGGGCTTCAGTGCAGGCTTTTTCCAGCATCGACTTGACTTGAGTTTACTGGATATGCCCGAAGTACAAGGCACCAACGACCCTGCAATCATGGGTTCAAGCCAATTCATCGCTCCCATGCTGGACGCCGGTGTTTGGTTTTACGATCGCACGAAGTATGTAGGCTTGACCATCCAAAATGTGACGCAACCGTCCATGGAGAAGATCAGCCAGTACGGAAAACTGAGGCGGCACGTGGTGATGATGGCAGGTTCAGAGGTTGAGCTCGACGGACAGTGGATGTTTCTTCCCTCTGGACAAGTGCGCATGGCAAAGGGTGTTCCTATTTCCGCGGAGCTGATGGCCATGGCGCGTTACAACGATGTGGCAGGAGTGGGCATCGGTTACCGCACCCAAAGTGCATTTATTGTCGCTGCTCAAATTAAAGTCTTAGAATACCTATCAATTGGATATGCGTATGAGATGAACGTTTCTCCTTTGAGTGGTGCAGGCCCGCGGACCCATGAAATCGTCATTGGCATCAACGGTTGTTCGGGCAAGCCGAGCGGCAGAACCATTCCCTGTCCTGCCTACAATTAATGAACGTTTACTCCAATAAACAACGCTGGAAGCGGCTTTTATTGGCTGTAGCATCGGTCATTGTTGTCGCCACGTTGTGGTACTCCAATGATATGGCGCGCCGCATCCGTGAGGAGGAACAAAACAAAGTACGTGTGTGGTCTGAGGCCATCGTGAAGCGGTCGGAGCTGGTGCGGTATACGCAGCAATTATTCAAAGAGTTGAGTGGAGAAGAACGCCAAAAAGCAGATCGACTTGCGGATGCATATCGTTTGATCAACGATCCACCACGGGGCATGGACTTGACGTTCGTTACAGATTATGTGTGGTCCAATCGCACCATCCCTGTTTTGATCTACGACGAGAATGATCAGCTACTGTATGATTTAAATGTGCCACAAACAACGGACCGCGACTCTCTAAAGTTTGCGATGCTTGCTCACAATGAGCCGATCGTGTTTGAAGACGTTGGTCACACCGTTTACTGGAATGAAAGTGTTCGTTTTAGCGAGCTCAAAGAGGTCATGCAGGACCTCATCAATTCGTTTATTTCGGAAACGGTGATCAACAGCGCGTCTGTTCCGGTTGTCATGACGGATAGTACGAGAACGGCGGTCTTGCGTTACCAGCGTGTGGACAGCGCTAAGGTTGCAGACCCTGTCCGATTGCAACGTTTGCTTCGTGAAATGTCTGATGGCAACGAACCGATTGCAGTGGACCTCCCTGAGGCCGGAAGACACTACATCTACTTTGCTGATTCGGTTGTGTTGACTCAATTGCGCTATTACCCGCTGGTTCAATTGGTTTTGATTGCTGTTTTCCTGCTCGTGGCTTATTTGATTTTTAGCAGCTTTAGGCGCGCAGAACAAGACCAAGTTTGGGTGGGAATGGCCAAGGAGACGGCGCATCAATTGGGGACACCACTGAGTTCTCTCATGGCGTGGGTAGGGCTTTTGGAGGAGGATGGTGTCCGGAAAGACTATCTCTCGGAGATGAATCGGGACATTTTACGGCTCAACACTGTAGTCGACCGCTTTAGTAAGATCGGGTCCAAACCCATTTTGAAGGAACACAACATTTCAGAAGCCATCCAGTCCACCGTAAACTACATGCGTCCCCGGGTCTCCAAACATGTGGAGATGACGTTTGAAACGGAACATCCTGAGGCAAGAACTTACTTGAGTCCGCCTCTTTTCAGTTGGGTGCTCGAAAACCTGATACGCAATGCCGTGGATGCTATGGATGGAAAAGGTCGGATTGAGTTGCGCGTTGTTCAAACCCCTGACAACATTCAAGTGACGATTTCAGACAGTGGAAAAGGCATTCCGAAAAACCTGAGGAAGGAAGTTTTTGCACCGGGATACACTACAAAGTCACGAGGTTGGGGACTCGGATTGTCCCTGTGCAAGCGGATCATTGAAGAGTATCACGGTGGCAAGATTAGCGTGGTAGAAGAGCGTAAAAGTGAGATTGAGTGGAGTACGGTATTTAAAATATCCTTGGATTGATGAGAGATGATGAAGGCAATTCGAAGCGTTTGGCGTGTGTTATTGGTACAGGACGATCGGGTACAGAGTTTTTATCGAGAACGCTGAGAAACCACGGCCATGAATTGGGCCACGAAGAGTTAAGGAGAGACGGGATTGTTTCATGGTGTCTCACTGCAGATCACGCAAAAACGCCCTACGGACCAAGTTGGAGAGACTTGGATAAGAGCGAATTTGTGATTGGACATCAAATGCGCCACCCGCTTAAGACGATACCGAGCCTCTCGACAATCAATAAAAAGTCATGGAACTTCATTGCAGAAAGTGGAATAGGTGACGTAAGGAGTCATCGAACGATGTTAAGTAAATCCATGGAACACTGGCTCTCATGGAATCAAGTTGCTTTTCATAAAGCAGACTTTCATTGGACGCTATCGAACATAAAGACGGGGGTTTTGCCTTTTTTAGAAGAGCTGGGATGGAAGCTAGAGACCGAAGCTTGGGAGGATTCATTCAAGAAAGAAAACGCCCCTATTAACTCAGCGAAGCAAAGGGTCTTGAATCCTAAGACTATTCTCAAGACCTCTCCGCAAGTTCTGTATCGTAGAATCCAACACGCCTACTTCCCTCAAAAATTAGATTGGACAGATTTGGAAAAAACAGATCAAACTCTAACGCTTGAAATTAAGGACTTTTGGAATGCTGCCTTGCCAACGCATCGTACATAGAGCGCAGATCATGGGATATTGCATTCCAATTGAGCTCATTTTTCATCGCGCGCATGCCATTGTTACTCAATTCCAAGAATAGAGTTGGATTGGTTGCGATGGACGTGATTTTTTTTGCAAAATCTTCAGCGGATTGAGCTTGATGAACAAGTCCAGTGTTGTTCTTTTGAGCCAAATTGGCTTGAGCGTCGCAGTCGCTCACAACGAGCGGTAAACCATACGCCATATACTGAAATATTTTATTGGCGTACGTTGTGTCGTGATGGGTGTTTCGGTGCAAAGGGCAAATGCCAATGTGTGACGTTCCAAGAAAATGATGAAGCTCTGAGATGGTCTTCCAGCCGACTAATTTGATTTGAGACTCAAGTTGATGGCGTAGAACGTAAGCCTCCCATTCAGGTTGCGCTGAACTCGTCCCAACAATTTGAAATTGGATGCGATCCCGAATGGAATCAGGCAGATAAAAAATGGAGTCAAGAATGGTTTTTATTCCACGCCGAGCCCCCGTATCTCCAATGTAAAGGATATTGATTTTTTGATTTATATCTGGAAACGTGACCTGCTTTGCTTTACTAAGAAATGCCGCATTCACTGAATTAGGGACAACCGTTATTGTGTTTTCAGACAACCCATTCACTCTTTTTTCGTAAAAATCTCGGGCGTCTTTCGTGACAACAATTGTTTGTGTTGACTTCAGGATATACCTGGATTCGAACCTTCTCCAAATGGAAGGAAATATCATGAAGCGTCCAGGAAATGTTTGAACGTGCTGGTAAAACCGCATGATTTCAGGGCGGTTCTCATGCAGGTCTAAAACTAAAGGCAGTTGGAAGGTCTTATTTGCCCAAAACGCGGCACGAGCGATTTTCAAATCATGGACATGTAGGGCCTCAATAGCATTCGACCGAATGAATGCCTTGATGGCATTCAATTGAGTGAGATGATAGAACGGCAATGAATAAGCGAGTGCTGATAGTTGGCGATGCAGGCGGGTTCTATGCGGCCTGTATGTTACGGACAGCTCCTTGTGAACAGCTCCCTTAGATAATGAGGGGGAGGATGACCCGATGGCCAGTAAGAAGACATCGTGCCCAGCTTCAATGAGGAGGGCAACCTCATTTTCTACCCGCGCGTCAGGTGGAAATGGGTCGTCAAGAAGCATTCCTATTTTCATTCGATCAATTGAATTTTTTCGAGATCACGGCTTTCGAACGGCCCGAACCAAATAGTATCTCGGATAAAACCTTCGGAGCAAGGGTCTTATTCCTTTCGGAAATCGCTCGTATGAGGCCCACTGCTCTTCATGGGTGATCCGCCAGCCAGATTTATTGAGCAGTAATTCAAATTGCCAAGGCTCAAATTCGTGATAATGCTCATCAAATTGATCCTCCTTCGTATTTCCCCGATACGCCTTTGCAAACCACAAGGAAAGCGGGACAGAAGCAAATAGGACAGGAGCTTTGATCGAGGCAAGCAATGGCATGGGGTTCACCATGTGCTCGAAAACCTCGAAGGAGGTAAAGGCGTCAAAACCATCTTGTTTGGCGCATGTTATGTCAACATCTAAGTCCGGAGAAGAGGTATTGGATACATCATACCCCGCCTTTGACATCGCCTTCGATAAAGGATTCAGCATACCAAGGTCTAGAATCTTTGACCCTTCAACAAGATGAGAACGTAAAAAACGAACGGTACGTTCTTCTCGAGCGTCTAGAACGCGGGTTCTTTTGTATGATTTTTCTTCTAGAGGCATCTAACGGCAATAACTTCACCCCCGCACCTTTCTTACCCTCAGCGCCTTAGGAGTGACTTCAAGGTACTCATCATCGCCAATCCACTCCATGTATTCTTCCAAGGAAAGTTTTCGCGGTGGGGCAATGTTGAGGCTTTTGTCGGTACCTGACGATCGCATGTTGTTGAGCTGCTTTCCACGGACGAGGTTCAATTCCATGTCGTTGTCGCGTGAACTTTCGCCGATGACTTGGCCTGCGTAGATGTCCTGTCCTGAATCGATGAAGAACGTTCCGCGGTCCTGTAGACGGTCAATTTCGAAGGCACGTGATTGACCCCCTTCTTTACTGACCAAGGAGCCGAGGGAGCGTGAAGCAAGTTCTCCAGCATACGGCTCATAGCCATCAAAGCGGTGGGTCATAACAGCTTCTCCAGATGTAGCGGTCAAAACTTGGTTCCGCAAACCGATGAGGCCACGGGAGGGAATGCGATATTCCATGTGCTGCAACGCGCCTTTGGCCTCCATGACTTGGAGCATTCCCTTGCGTTTCATTACCAGCTCCGTTGCCTTGCTTGCTACTGCGTCGGGTACATCGATGACGAGATGCTCAAACGGCTCGTGTTTGATACCGTCAATCTCTTTGAACAGCACTTGAGGCTTTCCAATTTGCATTTCGTATCCTTCACGACGCATGGTCTCGATCAGCACGGACAAATGCAGAATACCGCGTCCGTAAACGGTCCACTTGTCTTCGCTGTCCGTCGGCTCGACGCGAAGTGCTAAGTTCTTCTGCAATTCTGCGTCCAGTCGTTCGCGGATATGCCGGCTGGTCAACAAATTTCCGTCACGCCCAAGGAAAGGGGATGTATTGATCGTGAAGAGCAACGACATGGTGGGCTCATCAACTGCGATGCGCTCCATGACCTCAGGGTTTTCGAGGTCGCTGATGGTGTCGCCGATTTCGAAGCCATCCATTCCTGTGATTGCACAGAGATCTCCGCTTCGCACGTGGTCCACCTTTTCTTTACCCAAACCCTCAAAAACAAACAATTCCTTGGCCCTTGCCTTGCGATTCCCGTCTTTAGTGCACAATGCATAATCCTGGTTCGCATGAAGGTCGCCTCGGAACAATCGCCCAATCGCAATACGACCGGTGTACTTTGAGTAATCAAGGGACGTGATTTGAAGCAACGGGGTTCCTTCGCGGTACGGCGCCTCAGGCACGTGCTCGAGGATGACATCCAGCAAATGCGTGATATCGGTGGTAGGTTTTTCCCAATCCGGACCCATCCATCCCATTTTGGCCGAACCATAGACTGTAGGGAAGTCTAACTGCTCTTCGGTGGCATCCAAGGTGAACATCAAGTCAAAAACTTGCTCTTGTGCAATGTCGGGCGTACAATTCTCCTTGTCGACTTTGTTTACCACTACAATCGGCTTCAGCCCTAACTCAATGGCTTTTCCAAGCACAAATCGAGTTTGTGGCATGGGCCCTTCGAAAGCATCAACAACCAACAAAACGGCATCGGCCATTTTCAAAACACGCTCTACTTCACCACCAAAATCGGCGTGACCAGGGGTGTCAAGGATGTTAATTTTGACTCCTTTCCAATTTGCGGAAACATTTTTTGAGAGAATCGTAATGCCGCGTTCACGTTCGAGATCGTTGTTATCAAGAATGAGTTGACCGGTTTCTTTCCGAGTATCAACTGCTTGACACTGATGAATGATGTTGTCTACAAGCGTAGTTTTTCCGTGGTCAACGTGTGCGATGATCGCAATGTTTCGGATGCCTTTCATGAGTGTCTTGCGAAGGGGTAAACGTTTCGCCGCGCGAAGAACGTGCAGATAATTGCAGATTGCTACGAATCCTTTACTATTTTTGTCGACCCTTGCCCGGATGGCGGAACTGGTAGACGCGCACGACTCAAACTCGTGTTCCGAAAGGAGTGTGGGTTCGATTCCCACTCCGGGTACAAACAACGTAAAGCGCTTCCCTTGTGGAGGCGCTTTTCTTTTGAAGTGCTTTTTGGCCTTTGAATCAATAAAATAGGGGTTTCAAGTCGGTATATTTGGAACGAACGATTAAAAATACATCCCATGTTTCGTCACGTAGCCCCTATTCTTCTCTTTCTACCCTTGGCTTTGAGTGCTCAATTGATGTCGCCCCCCATTGAAGCGGGGGAATCGACAATACGGATGCTTGGAGCTTATGCGGTCATTGAGGACACGGGAACCTCCAATCAGAATTGGGACTTCAGTGCGCTGGTGCCTGAGCAGTCGCTTGGGCTTAGCTTTGGCGATGCGCCGAGTTCTTCATTGGGCAAGTCCTTTCCCAACGCCACATTTGTAGTGGACGATGGAGAGGAACAGACATTCTATTCTTTTGATGAAAATGCGACGTACCACGGGGGTACTGATGGTACATTGGTTGTGGTCTATTCCGACCCTGCTATAGCTCTGCCGTATCCTTTTGCTATTGGAGAAACTTGGGAAGACACGTATGCGGCAGAATATGGCGCTGCAGGTATTATGATCTATCGCACAGGATCAATTGCGACTGAATGCTTGTCATCCGGTTCATTGACATTACCAGGCGGAGAGGTGTATGAGGATGTGTATCACATTCATTCAACAGAAGTGTTTTTGGACTCGACTTTCGCGGGAACGTTGGAATTCACAATTGAGCTGGATGGCTTGGTGTCGAGCGATTATGGCTTTGCACTCATGGGGGCGGTGCAAGTCTCTACCTACGATGTTCCGGTTGGTGGCACTCCGGTCTCGAATTCTTATGACTACAGCATATGGATGGATAGCTATGTGCTCGGAATAGAAGACATCACTTCATTGCCGACATGGGGCATGATGCCCAACCCCGCTTCGGATGCCGTGACCTTTTTTCGAAGTACCGGAATGGCTTCAGAAACCATTGAATTGGTGTCGATGGATGGTAAAGTCGTGATGCAAAGTCAATTCACGTTTGGCCAATCATCCTTGAATGTAGACGTGAGCGGACTCGCAGAAGGTGTGTATCTCGTGCGCTCAAGCCGCACAGATCAATCGCAACGCTTGGTGATCGCGCATTGAGTTAGTAGGCCCGTTCGCTCCGGCCTTCCATGTAATACACAAACGCCCGGTTTACGACTTTGTGACCGCCGGGTGTCGGAAAATCACCGGTGAAGTACCAATCACCGGTGTGATCAGGGCAAGACGCATGGAGTCCTTCAATACTCTGATAGACGATTTTGACTTCCGCATTCATTCCTACAGGTGTCAGCAGCAATGAAATTTCCTCACTGATTTCTTCAGGAGTGAAGGGGTCGTAAACTGCTTTGACCTGGTTGACGTTGTCTTCTTTCGGTAATTCAACCTGTGCTTTGCAAGCGGCAAGGGTTTCGGTTAGAATGTGCTCCAATCCGCGCTTCTTAATCAGGCTGACGGCTGCTTGGAAAGCAATGAAGTCGCCCATCCGGGCCATATCAATGCCATAGCAATCGGGGTATCGAATTTGCGGAGCACTGGATGCTACGACGATGCGTTTTGGACCCAAGCGGTCTAAGATCCGCAGAATGGATTTTTTAAGCGTGGTTCCACGAACGATGCTGTCATCGATCACAACCAAATTATCAACTCCCGCTTCAACAGTGCCATAAGCGATGTCATAAACGTGGGCCACCAAGTCATCTCGGTTAGCATCCTCTGTAATGAACGTGCGCAACTTCGCATCCTTGATGGCGACCTTTTCGATGCGCATGCGTTCACTCAGGATGTCTTGGATTTCTCCAGGATTCGGATTTGAACCCAACCCAATGATGCGCGCAATCTTGGCTTGGTTGAGGTAGTCCTCCATTCCCTTGATGAGGCCATAGAATGAAACTTCAGCGGTGTTTGGAATGAAACTGGTGACGGTATGTTCTAGATCGTGTTCCACAGCCTCCAAAATCTTCGGGACCAAATACCGTCCCAAAGCCTTGCGCTCGTTGTAAATGGATGCGTCGTTTCCTCGGCTGAAATAAATCCGCTCAAAACTGCACGATTTCTGCTCGCCCGGTTGTTTCACCTGAGGCATGGAAACAGAACCGTCACGCTTGATAATCAACGCATGTCCAGGGGCGACCTCTTTTATCTGATCTGCGGACAAGTTGAAAGCTGTTTGGATGACCGGTCGCTCACTGGCAACAACGACAATCTCATCATCTTCAAACCAAAACGCAGGTCGAATTCCATTGGGGTCTCGCATAACAAAGGCATCGCCATGTCCAATGAGACCGCACATGACATACCCGCCATCCAATGAATTGGCCGCATGTGTAAGTATTTTCTGAACATCAAGCGACTCGCCAATGCGTGCGCTGATTTCACGGTGATCGTCAATACCGTCATTCTTTAACTTGTCAAAAAGCTGTTGATTTTCCTCATCGAGGAAGTGACCAATGCGCTCCAAGATGGTGACGGTATCGGCCTCCTCCTTCGGGTGCTGTCCCAACGCGACAAGCTTCTGAAAAAGCTCGTCCGTATTGGTCATGTTGAAGTTGCCGGCCACCACCAAGTTTCGCGTTCTCCAATTGTTTTGACGGAGAAAAGGGTGGCAGTTCTCCACTTCGTTTTTTCCATAGGTGCCGTATCGCAGATGCGCTAAAAACAATTCTCCCGTAAAGGCAAACTCGCGTTGTAGGAAGTCAGCGTCTTGGAGTTGTTCGGCGGTCAAACCCTCAAATCGAGGCATAATGCGCGAAAACACATCATGAATGGGGCGGGAGTCTACGGAACGGACCCGCGAGATGTAACGGCTTCCAGCGGGGACATCCAATTTGATGTTGGCCAATCCCGCTCCATCTTGACCTCGGTTGTGCTGCTTTTCCATAAGCAGGTACATTTTGTTGAGGCCATAAAAGGCTGTACCGTACTTATCGATGTAATGCTGCAATGGCTTTTTGAGCCGCATCATGGCAACGCCACATTCGTGCTGAAGGAAATCACTCATGGAATGCGAAAAAGAGGTCCGTTTTGACGATGAGTGCCAAATTTAGTGCGCGGAACAGCACGGTGCGCCTCAACGCTTGTATTTCGTTTTCCAAGATCGATTTCCTTGCACTCCGCCACTGTGGAGCATCAAGATTCGAGCGCCTCGAGATAAAAATGCGGGACGGTTGACAGGATCCGTTTCCAATCTACGCTTCAGTGCGAGCACAAGTTTTCCGGTATACACCGCATCCAACTCGATGTTCGTTTCCCTTTCCCAGGCGTCCATGCATTCCATCAATTCAGGAGAGCGTTTTGCAAACCCACCCTCATGCGCATCTTCCCATGACACGATGTTTTCCACCATATCGCCGGCCCAAAGACCATCATTGACTGTGGATTCAATCAACGTTTGCATGGCCTCCAAAGGCTTCCATCCTTTCAGCGCGCTGCAAACAATTAATGGGCTAACTCCTTTGAGGCCAATGGCCATTCCGGCGGCTGTAGTGCCGGTTCCTGCTGCCACTAAAATAGCATCCCAAGGACTGTTGATGTCATCGGGCTCGATCAGCTTTTGACTTCCCATGACCCCCCAGGCGTCGGCTCCCCCTTCAGGGACAATCCAGGGGTTGTCAAACTGATCACGCAGCCACGCTTTGAAAAAATCAGTGTGCTTTTCAGCATATTCAGCGCGGCTCACGAAGAACAAGGTCATCCCCCATGCTTCGCAATCCTGCAAAGTTGCTGTAAGATCTTCTTCATTGGAGGGCCGTTCGCCTCGGACAATGCCAATGGTTCGGATGCCTCGAACGCGACCAGCGGCTGCAACGGCATGGAGGTGATTGGACCAGGGGCCTCCAAAGGTGAGGAGGGACTTGGAAACAGTTTGCTGTGCTTTTTCTAGATGCCAGTGAAGTTTCCAGGCTTTGTTTCCTGGGGAAGGCCCAGGAATGGCATCCAAACGGCGCACCCACAAATCCACGCCGGCCTGCTCAGAAACGGACCAGTGAACACGTTCAGTTTTAGGTTGGGGCCAGAAGGGGATGTCAGTCGACTTCATAGATGGTAAATTTGCAACATGCGGGACGATTTGGAACCAGGAGATTTTTATCACAGTCCGGAAGGATTTGTGGTGTTCACGGAACAATACCACCTCAAGCGGGGTCATTGTTGTTTGAGTGGATGCAAGCATTGTCCATTCGGCTATGATAAACGCACGGGAAAAACCAACAAAGGATGAAGCACGAATCGAGTACAACCAATCAAGCGTTTCATGCGGCTATTGCAGAGGGAATTCCTTCGGAATTGCCCGCTTTTAAAGCGCGGTCAGATGAATGGAGCCACGCGCCTGTTCGAAAGGACATCCTGACGGCCGTAGAGAAAAAACTGGCGTTGCGCAATGCGTTGCGTTATTTCCCATCGGATCAGCACGAAGTGTTGGCCCCAGAATTTGCTCAAGAACTCAAGGACTTTGGACGGATATACATGTACCGCTTGAAGCCGACCTACTCCATGCACGCGCGGCCCATCGAGAGCTATCCGTCTCGTTGTACCCAAGCTGCAGGAATCATGCTGATGATCCAAAACAATCTGGACCCCGCAGTGGCTCAACATCCGGATGAGTTGATTACTTATGGCGGGAACGGTGGTGTTTTCCAGAATTGGGCACAATACCGCTTGACCATGCGGTACCTCAGTGAAATGACGGAAGAGCAGACGTTGGCGATTTACAGTGGACACCCTATGGGATTATTTCCTTCCAATAAGGAAGCTCCGCGTGTTGTCGCTACCAATGGTATGGTTATTCCAAACTACTCGAAGCCGGATGATTGGGAGCGTATGAACGCGATGGGTGTTTCTCAGTACGGTCAAATGACGGCGGGATCCTACATGTACATCGGCCCCCAAGGCATCGTTCACGGTACGACCATCACGGTGCTCAATGCCGTTCGTATGAACGATAAAACAGGTACAGGAACAGCAGGTAAACTATTCGTCACCGCCGGATTGGGTGGGATGAGCGGCGCTCAACCCAAAGCAGGGAATATTGCTGGTGTTGTCAGTGTCACAGCTGAGGTCAATCCGGCCGCAGCTCGCAAGCGTCACGAACAAGGGTGGGTGGATCATTTGATTGAAGATGTGAACGACTTGGTCACGCAAGTGAAAGCCTCTGTTTTGGCAAAACGCGCAGAATCGTATGCCTACATCGGTAATGTTGTGGATGTGTGGGAAGCATTTGATGAGGCCCAGGTTTTTGTGGACCTGGGTTCAGACCAGACATCACTACACAATCCTTGGGCAGGGGGATATTACCCCATGGGATTGGAGTTTGAAGAAGCCAACGAGATGATGGCGAATGACCCTGAAAAATTTGAAGCCTGCGTGAAAGCCTCCTTGGTTCGTCATGCTACAGCGGTCAACAAGCACACGGCACGCGGTACGTACTTCTTTGATTATGGCAATGCTTTTTTATTGGAGGCATCGCGCGCAGGAGCAGACGTGATGGCTCCAAGCGGGCTTGAATTTCGATATCCAAGCTATGTTCAGGATATCATGGGCCCGATGTGTTTTGATTTTGGGTTTGGACCGTTTCGTTGGGTGTGTGGAAGTGGAGATCCTGCGGATTTGGAAGTGACCGATAGCATTGCTTGCGACGTATTGGAAGCACTTATGAAAGAGGCCCCCGTTGAAATTCGCCAGCAGATGGAAGACAACATCCGCTGGATCCAAGGAGCAAAAGCAAATCGTCTGGTTGTAGGCTCTCAAGCCCGCATTCTGTACGCTGACGCGGAAGGCCGAATGCAGATCGCGAAAGCGTTCAATGATGCCATCGCGGACGGTCGACTGAAAGGACCGGTTGTTTTGGGCCGGGACCACCACGATGTCAGTGGCACAGATTCTCCGTATCGGGAGACGTCCAACATCTATGATGGATCAGCGTTTACAGCGGATATGGCAGTACAGAACTTTGCGGGCGATGCGTTTCGCGGAGCGACGTGGATTTCGCTGCACAATGGAGGAGGCGTAGGTTGGGGCGAAGTGGTGAATGGCGGGTTTGGTATGGTCATCGACGGGAGTTCTGAAGCTGAACGGCGACTGACGGCGATGCTGCATTGGGACGTCAACAATGGCATAGCGCGTCGCAGTTGGGCGCGCAATAAAGGAGCCGAATGGGCGATACAGCGGGCCATGGAACGTGAGCCGCTATTGAAAGTCACCGTGGCTCAGCATGCTTCAGACGCGCTCATTGATCAAGCCTTTGATTGACTTGCCGGAAACGTTTTAACACACTTTTCGTTTCCACTGGAAAAATGCGGTAGTACTTTTGCCGCCGCAATGAACCCGGGTCCCTCATTCAACCTGCTGCAAGAAGCCGCAAAAAACTTGGTTAAGAAAGCCATGGCTGTATTCTTGCGCTGCGGCATCAAGTCCGTCAACATGGAGGACTTGGCACGAGAATTGGGAGTCTCTAAGAAGACTCTGTACAAACACTTTCAAGACAAAAAGGAGCTCATTCAGTTGGGGATGGAGCATCATTGCTTGGAGTTGGAGAGCATTATTGCTGAGGCGTCGAGCGCGGAAGGCAATGCCATTGATAGCGAATTGCGCATCATGAAGCATGTGCACCAGGTCGTATCACAGATGCATCCGAGCATTCTGTACGATCTCCAGAAGTACCACCCCATTGCATTTTCAAACCTGATTAATAGCAGGGATGCGATTTTACTTGGCGCTGTCGAGAGCAACATAAAAAGAGGCCAGGACGAGGGTGTTTACAGCCAGGAAGTAGATCCAGGGGTAGCTGCACAATTCCTCGTTTCCATTAGCTCGACTGTTCGAGAAATGGCTCAAGACACATCGAATCACAAGCCCATGGCTCAATTGTATTTGCAATCGGCTTTGTATCACATCCATGCCATTTCAAGCCCCATGGGTTTGGACTACTTGCAGAACAAGCTGGCAGCAGACCTTCACCCCATATCATGAGATTTCCCTTCATTTTTGTCCTGTTCATAGGACCCTGTATTGGCACCGCGTCGGCCCAAAACCCGAAGTCCCTTCAAGTGACTTTGGCCGAAGCCCAAGACATCGCGCTGAAACAGGCTTTCTCCATGCAGTATGCTCGACTTGATAAGGCCCAGGCTGAGCGAGACGTCAAGGAGTTGCTCGCTTCGGGCTTGCCGCAAATTAACTTGGTAGCAGACTACAGCCAGTACATTGACATCCCAACGCAGGTAGTTCCGGCTGATGCGTTTGGACTGCCATCGTATTTCAATGATTTTTTGTCGGGTGTTGCAGAGGAAACAGGCGTTGCGTTGAATGCACCTCCATCCGATCCGAATGCGCTGTCTGAATTGCAATTTGGTCAAAACCACACAGCGAATGTTGGAGTTCAAGCCACGCAATTGGTTTTTAGTGGATCCTATTTTGTGGGCCTTCGCGCGGCTCAACTTTACGCGAAATCCAAGGACCAATCCATTGAGCGAACGGCGGATGAGGTGCGAGAGCAGGTTGCGCAGGCGTATCATGTGGCGCTTGGGGCGGCTCAAAGCGCCCTTATTTTAGAACAAGCGCTGGAGCTTGTACAAACCAGTTTAACGGAGACGCATCAAGTGCATGCAGAAGGATTTGTCAATCAAATCGCCGTGGATCAATTGGAATTGGCGGTGCAGGAATTGGAGCTTGAGTGGTCATCCGCTAAGCTACAAGTGCCTTTAACGCAGGCTCTCTTGCGTTTTCAGATGGGGGTGGACCCCGACACAGATTTGAAATTAAAGGACTCTTTGGAGGACCTGTTAAGCCGTGAAAAGGGCTTGAGCCTCTTGTCTCAACCCTTCAATGCTCGTGCGCTTCCGGGAATTCAACTGCAGGAGTCGTTTGTGGAATTGGCGCGACTGGATGTGCGAAACCAACAAGCCAAAGGCCTTCCCCAAGTCTCCGCATTCTACACCAATCAAGGCAACGCACAGCGCGACGCGTTTAACTTCTTCCAAAGCGATGGCAATTGGTACCCGATCCAGTTGTGGGGAGTGAATTTCAGCATGCCCTTGTGGTCGAGTTTTGGCGGCAAGCAACAGGTCGAGAAGAAACGCATTCAGGAAGATCGAGCCATCATTGGATTGGAGCAATTGCGCCAGTCCACTCAAATGGAATTTGACAATGCGCGTCTGACATTGGAATTGGCGATGATGGCATACCAAAATCGCACCAACGCGGAGACCATTGCACAGCGAATTTTTGATCAGACGTATGCGGCGTATCAAGAAGGTTTGGTCTCGTCATTTGAGTGGACCCAAGCTCGCAATCAACTACTCGAAGCCCAAGGCAATAGCCTGTCGGCTGTTTTGGACTGGCTCAATGCCCAAACTCAACTGAAACGTGCGCTTTCAGAATTTGAATGACCCCATGAACACATTACGCAATCTCTTTTCGATGCCTTTATTCTTTTCCCTTCGATTGACTGGATTACTCCTAGTCTTAAGTAGTGCTGTTTTCATGAGCTGTGGCTCCTCTGAAACGGCAGAACTCACAGTTGATGAAACAGTTGCTCCAGTGAAGTTTACAGGCATCGCTGTCGCGGTATTGGATGTGCAGCCTGAGTCATTTTCGCACCGATTTAGCATTCAGGGCAATGTGGAAACGGATATGAATTCCATCCTGACTGCTGAATTTGCCGGCCTCATTGAAGAGGTGCTAGTTTCTGAAGGAGCTCAGGTGCGTGAAGGCGACGTGATCGTTCGGATCAACACCGACGTCTTAAATCGTTCCATGGCAGAATTGCAAAGCCAACTGGAGCTTGCTTCGGAACTCTTCAATCGTCAAGAGCGGTTGTGGAAGCAGAACATCGGCTCAGAATTGGACTTCATGCAAGCACAGAATCAAAAAATAACGTTGGAGAACAGCATGAAAACGCTGCTCGAACAAATGGACATGGCGATGATTCGCGCTCCATTCGACGGCATTTTGGATCGTTGCCTCGCCAAAACAGGAGAGATGGCGATGCCCGGTTCACCGCTGGCACGTGTCATTGATTTGCGCAATATGTACGTCCGTGCAAGCGTGAGCGACCAGTACGCGGGACGAGTTTCCAAAGGAATGACTGCTGAAGTCATAGTGAGTGGCGTGGACACCTTGGCGACTGAAATTGGACGTGTAGGGCAGTTTATCAACCCGGCCAACCGAACATTGGAATTGACCCTACCTCTCCCAAAAGGTTCGGCGCTGCTACCAAACATGTACGCAAGCGTGTGGCTGCAGGATTTGGCTTTGGATAGCGCAGTGGTGTTGCCAAGCGCGCTGATTCAACAAGACATCGAAGGCCAGGACTATGTATTTGTGGCGGTATCCCAACAAGACGGATCGATTGTGGCAGAGAAGCGCAACCTCACCGTGGGAATGGGCTCAGGAGACAGTATGCTCATCAAAGGCGGTTTGGTCTTTGGTGATCGGGTTGTTTCCAAGGGAGCTACACGGATTGTAGGTGGACAGAATATCCGCATTATCGGGGAAGAATAAGAAGCATGGAAAACGTGACCCCCAACCCCAACCAAAGGGAATTTGGCCTCAGTAGTTGGAGTGTTTCCAACAGAACCACGGTGTTTGTCTTGATGGCCATCATTACGGTCAGCGGGATATATAGCTACATCTCGGTTCCCAAAGAGAGCTTTCCGGAAGTGGTGATTCCAGAGATTTTCATCGGAACGCCTTACCCGGGTAACAGCCCGGTCAATATCGAAAAGCTGATCACGCGACCGCTGGAAAAGGAAATCAACACGATTACTGGAGTGGATGAAATATCCTCCACCTCAATCCAAGGCTACAGCGCGATTGACATCAAGTTTGATTTCGATGTGACACCAGACGAAGCCTTGCGAAAGGTCAAGGATGCAGTCGATAAGGCCAAAGCGGACCCTGATTTCCCTGATGACTTGCCTGCAGACCCCAACGTTTTTGAGTTGAATTTTTCCGAGTTGCTTCCCGTAATGAACGTGAATTTATCCGGCAACTATTCGCTGGATGAATTGAAGCGATATGCGGAAGCGTTGGAAGAAGCCATTGAGGAGTTGCCGGAAATCAGTAAAGTGGACATCCGTGGCGTGATGGACAAGGAGGTTGAGGTGGTGGTGGATCACCTGCGGGCTGAGGCTATGAAGGTCAGCTTCAATGACATTTCAGGAGCGATTGCGCAAGAAAACGTGACCATTTCCGGTGGCGATTTGCTTGTAGACCATTTCCGAAGAACCGTGCAAGTGGAAGGCGATTTCCACTCCATGGCTGACATTGAAAATGTCATTGTCAAGAGCGAAAATGACGCGCCAGTGTACCTCAAGGATGTTGCTTCCGTGCATTTTGTGGAGCAGGAGAAGACGAGTTATGCTCGGGAATATGGACAACCAGTGGTCTCTTTGGACATCATCAAACGTGCCGGGGAAAACCTCATCGCGGCGTCCAACGGAATCAACGGAATCATTGACCAAGCGAAGGTGGACTACCTGCCGGCGGACTTGAGTGTCTCCATTACCAACGACCAATCAGACCAGACGCGAACGCAGGTGGAGGAGCTGCAGAATTCCATCATTTTCGGCGTGTTGTTGGTCGTGGGTGTGTTGCTGTTTTTCTTAGGATTGCGCAATGCCATGTTTGTGGGTGTGGCGATTCCTTTATCGATGTTCATGTCGTTCATCATCCTCAGCGCGTTGGGTATTACGTTCAACGTGATGGTGTTATTTTCATTGGTTCTCGCATTGGGCATGTTGGTGGACAATGGCATTGTGGTCGTGGAGAACATCTATCGACTAATGGAGGAAGGGGAGAGTCCGTTGCGTGCAGCAAAGTTTGGTGTGGGCGAAGTGGCTTGGCCGATCATTGCTTCAACAGCGACCACATTGGCTGCGTTTTTACCCTTGGCGATTTGGCCCGGATTGATTGGGCAATTCATGAAATACCTGCCAATCACATTGATGATTGTATTGAGTTCGTCTCTCTTTGTGGCATTGGTCATCAATCCCGTATTGACCGCCGTGTTGATGCGCGTAGGCGATCAGGAAATCAATAAGAAGCGGATACATTGGTTAACGGGGTCTTTGGTAACATTTGGTGGTGTTTTCCTTGTGCTGGGCGTTACGGCCTTCGGTAATATCTTGATCATTGCGGGCTTGATGACCATCCTCAATGCCTATGTTTTGTTTCCTGCGACCAAGCTCTTCCAGAACCGATTTTTACCGCGTTTGGAAAGAGGCTACGAAGCTTTTTTACGGTACGCTTTGGCCGGGAAGAAACCGTGGGTTTTCTTCTTTGGAACAGCGAGTTTGATGGTATTGGCATTTGCGTTGCTGGGCACGTTCCCACCGAAAGTGGAGTTTTTCCCATCCAATGAGCCGCAGTATCTCAACATCTTCATCACGAAGCCGATTGGCACAGATATCGAAGAGACCAATCGGGTGACCAAGGAGATCGAGAATTTGATTATGGATGTGCTGTCGGAAGACCGATTCAAGCAAGTTGACCCAGAGACAGGAGAACTCACGGCTTACATGGCCAACTCGGTCATTGGCCAAGTGGGCAACGGAACGAGCGATCCACAGGAAGGGCCTTCCTTGGGCAATACGCCACACAAGGCTCGAATCGTGGTCAACTTCGTGAAGTTCCAGGACCGAAAAGGACAATCTACTCGGAACATGCTGTCTGCAGTCCGTGAGAAATTGCGGGGCTACCCTGACGCGGAAGTCATCGTGACGAAAAATTCTGATGGACCGCCCCAAGGCCCGCCGATCAACATCGAAATTCGAGGTGAGGACTACGATGAGGTCTTAGCTACCTCCACCGCGATGCGTCAATTTCTGAGAGAAATGGAATACGACGGGGTGGAAGAGCTCAAGATTGATGTGGACAAGCGAAAGCCTGAATTGCCCATTACCATTGACCGGACCAAGGCACGGAATTATGGATTGTCGACGCAAAACATTGGCATGACCATTCGAACGGCTTTGTTTGGCCGTGAGGTGAGCACCTACAAAGACGGTGAAGACGATTACCCGATCAATGTGCGTTTTGAAGAATCTGCCCGCAATAATGTGGACGCTTTGATGAACCAGAAGGTGATTTTTCGGAGCGCTTCGGACGGTCAAATCAAGGAAGTTCCGATCAGCGCCGTTGCTACCGCCAAACGAAGCACCACGTTTAGCAGCGTCAAGCGAAAGGATATGGATCGAATCATCACATTGAGCTCCAACGTATTGGAGGGTGCCAATGCCAATGAAATTGTGGAAGGAATGAAGGCCGAATTGGCTGGGTTTGACACTCCAGAGGGCGTTCAGTGGGCCTTTACGGGACAACAGGAAGAGCAAGCGAAGGAAATGGCCTTCTTGTCTCGAGCGTTGTTGCTAGCGCTTTTCTTGATTATTCTGATCATCGTAGCCCAGTTCAATTCGATCACAACGCCATTCATCATTGGGTTCAGCGTGTTCTTTAGTTTGATCGGGGTGTTGCTCGGATTGGTGATTTTCCAGATGGATTTTGTCATTATCATGACGATGATTGGGATCATTTCCTTAGCCGGTGTGGTGGTCAACAATGCCATTGTTCTGATCGACTACACGGATTTGTTGAGGGAACGAAAACGGAGCGAGTTGGGTGTTGGGGAGTACTTGCCATTCAATGAAGTGGTGGAGTCCATTGTTTCGGGTGGCCGAACAAGACTGCGTCCCGTGCTATTGACCGCGATTACAACCATCTTAGGTTTGTTGCCTTTGGCCATCGGGTTGAATATCGATTTTATCACGTTGATTACGGAATATGATCCGCGGATCTACATTGGTGGTGACAACAATGTCTTCTGGAAGCCGATGAGTTGGGCGATCATTTACGGCCTCACGTTTGCGACGTTCCTCACGCTGATCATCGTTCCGGTCATGTACTGGTGGATTAATCGCATGATCTACAAGTACGGAAAGAAGGAGGCGGTCTAAGCCCTTAATTTCCGCTTTGCGTGCGGTGCACCCTCGCGGGGATGCGTGTTAAAATCTCGTAGGGAATCGTACCGGCCGCCTCGGCAAAGGACTCTACAGAAATGGTGGACCCAAAGAGCTCAACAGGATCTCCGGGTTGTGTATGTGGGATTTCGGTAACATCCACCATGACCATATCCATGCAGACTTTCCCCACAACGGGGGCGAGCTTTCCATGGATAGCGACGTGTCCTTTCCCGTGACTTAAGTGCCTTGGAAACCCATCGGCATAACCAACCGGAAGCGTGGCGACTAGACGCAGCGTGTCGCTCGTATCAGTCATCCCGTATCCTACCCCTTCACCAGGAGCGATGCTGTGGATGGTGGAAATTACAGTAGTGAATTGAATGGCTGGTCGCAGCTCCCACGTGCTGGGTACGTCCGCGACTCGAACGCCAAACAAACCGATTCCTATGCGAACATAATCTCCCGAAAAAGACGGAAAACGGATAAGTCCGGCGGTGTTTAAAATATGTGTTTTGAAGGGCTTATGTTCGTCTCCAAGCGCCTTTACCGCATGATTGAATGACGAGAATTGCTCGAAAGTCCGCGCATCTTGTTTGGCGTCATCTGCGCTGGCCAAATGGCTGAAGACGGATTTGACCTGGAGAGTTTGATTGTGATCCAAAGTGGAACGTAACAAAGGCCACGAGGCTTGGTCGAAACCTAGCCGATGCATTCCGGTATCAATTTTAACGTGAACGGGCCACGGAACGATCTGTCCAGCTGATTCAACCGCCTTGGAAAACAATTCCAACTGGTCGAAGTTGTGTAAGCCCGGTTCAAGACGGTATTGCAGTAAGGTGCTAAATGTATCGGGCTCTGGATTGAGGACTAAAATCCGCATGGACAAACCATGTTGACGAAGTTCCACTCCTTCTTCGGTGCACGCAACGGCCATGAGGTCGACCCCGTGGAACTGAAGAAGCCTGGCCATCGCCGGACCACTTGTGCCGTATCCCGAAGCCTTAATGACCGCTAGAATCGAAGTGTCAGCCCCAGCATGTTGTCGAATGTGCGCTTTGAATGTGCGTAAATTGTACGCGACAGCGTCGAGATCTAAATTCAGTTGCGTCATGTGCCCGCGTTGCAAAAGCAACGGGTGAAACTGTTCGAATCGTTCTACCCGTGGGCCTTTGATGAGCACGTGCTGTTTGAAAAACTCGTTGGGGTGTTCTTGCAGATGGGCCAAGGCTATTTCTGTAGACGAGAAGTAGGCGACATCAATAATACCGGGGAAAGCGCCGCCCAATTTTGACTCCCAAGTCGATCCGATGAGCCACAGATGTTGGATAGAGGAGCTTTCGATGAGCTGAACGAGTCTCAACGGATCGGATTGGTCCATTCCGGGAATCGGTCCAATGATGGCAGATTTTGGAAAAGGACCGGGAAGTCGATCGAGGTCGTTTATAGCCAATGTGAGCGCGTCCCAATCATTGGTGTATGCATCAGAGAGCACCCATGCACCGCTGCGTGAACGCAACCGTTGCATCCGCATATCCAAGTCTTGCAGGTGGGCCAGCGACGCCCCTATTTGGTTCCCATCCACCCCCCATTGCAGAGCGACTAAAGCAGCGGTCATGGCATTGCGGAATCCAATTTCACTTGAAAACGGCAGCGTCCAATCGTAAGCGACCCCCTTCCACGTTGCTCGAATGACCCGACCGGAATCGGTCGGCAGGCTGTTGATATTGAGATGACTCTGTTCTGACGAGCCCCATGTGATGACAACGCAACCACGTTCGGTTAAATGACGTTTGGCCTCACTTAAAGATTCGGGCATCGCGACCCATTGGCAGGACCGAAACAACGTCAGTTTTTCCTCTAAGAGATGAGCTGCATTTTCAAACGACTCCAAATGCGAGGTCCCTACGTGGGTGAGTACTCCAAAATCAGGTCCAATGGTTTGCGCATGCCGTTCCATTTCACCGGGGATAGAGATGCCCGCTTCAATAAGTGCCACCGCATGATCGTCGTTCAAATCCCACAGCGATACAGGAACGCCAATTTGGCTGTTGTAGCTGCGTGGACTGCTGTGAACATGCACGACCGGTGCGAGCAAGGACGCCAACCACTCTTTGACAGTGGTTTTTCCGTTGCTTCCTGCAATAGCGATGACCGGCTTGCCCCAACGTGATCGCCATTCAAACGCCATCGATTGCCAGGCTTGGATGACATCGGCAACAGCGATAACGTCGGAATCAGGAAGTTCAGGGAGTGTGGCCCCCTCCTTCACCAGAAAGAACCGCACCCCTGCAGAATGCGCGTCTTTGATAAAGTCATGCCCATCGTGCCAGATGCCTTGGATGGCAACAAAGAGGGTGGGGTTGGAAAGGGGACTTGCCAATAAACGGCTATCAAAAGCGACCTGTAAAGGCTCCTTCGATTCTGCCGAGGCATTCGTTGAAAGCACTTGTTTGCCAGAGATCCACTGGCGCCATGCTTCAACATTCATGAGCGCTCCGCTTCGGAGTCTCTACCGCCTTGTTTGCGGGCCTCTACAAAAGCTTGTCTCGTCAATGGGATATACAAGTCTTTTTCACCAATCTCTACGGTCGTATCGCCCCCTGCTATCCTATGTGAAAAATGTGCAGGCCTGCCCGTTTCCATGCAAACGGCATGCAATTTTGTGACCTCCTCAGCACGCGCAAGCAACTCGGACATGCACCCGAAGGGCTCCCCTGTAAAATCCAAATCGAGCCCTGCGACAATGACACGAATACCTTGATTGGCTAAAAACGTGCACAAGGCAGGTAAATCGTGGTCAAAAAACTGAACTTCGTCAATGGCTACTACGGTTACTGGTCGTTCAAGTGCTTGTAAATGTGCAAGTATTGATGGACTATCCTTGACCGTAACAGAGGGCAATGCGTTAGAATCGTGGGATGTAACGGCATCTTTATTGTAGCGAGTGTCTGTTGCTGGTTTGAAAATAAGCGTAGGCTGTCGGGCGATTTGAGCGCGCCGGACCCGTCGCAATAACTCTTCAGTTTTCCCTGAAAACATCGGGCCGCAGACGACTTCGATGCGTCCTTCGCCGATTCCGGTGTGCTGAAGTGGAGAATGTTCGTCGTGTGGTACCATGTTCTTGTGTTCGAAATTACTTCAGTTGCTACTTTGCACTCTCATGAATAGGAATCAAATTTTCGAATGGCACCCAAATTTAGTTTGGATAGCCGGTTTGGCGTGTACAATCATAGCGATTGGTTGCACGCGAACCCCTGGTGAAGGTGGTCAAGCCGTGATACACGGTAAGATTGAAGTGGAACAACGGCTGGTCATAACAAACCCAAGCGGCGCGGTCCGAGCACCCGCTGCTGACGAAGATGTGTTCATCATTTATGGCGACCGGGTGGGTCCGGATGACCGTGTTCAGACCAATTTCGACGGGGAATTTGCTTTTTATGGTATGAGAACTGGGGATTACACTGTTTACGTTTACAGCGAAGACACCCTGCCGGCTTTTAACAACGCACCTAAAATCGCCATCATCCAAGAGGTGACCGTTGTTGATCGGGATGAAGCGCTGGATTTAGGGGTCTTGCGGATTTTTGAAGACATCTGAGATGCGAATAGCGTTGTTCCTAATTTTGAGTTTATTCACGCAATCCATGTGGGGCCAATGGTCTGAGACTGGCGGTTGGCTTGGCGTGGAAGTGGACCAGAGGTTGCGCAATGATTGGGCCTGGTCGTTGCAATGGGAAAACCGCTGGGACGCAGACCTATCTCGACATCAACGCGGCATTTTGGACGCCTCGATTGAGAAAAAACTATTCTCTCGGATTACTGCGAACGTCCAATACCGATATTCAGAAGAACGAACCCGGACGGGCGGCTATACTCCCCGACAGCGTTTGGCTTTGCGCCTGAGCAGCGAAGGTCAATGGGGAATTGGGAAATGGAACGCCCGACTCATGGGTTCTCAATCCTTGGGCCCGAGTATTGGGGCAAATGACACCCCTTGGATGGAAGTTGATGAGTCTGTCAGGTTTCGCTTTGGCTATCAGCATGATTGGACTGGTCTCTGGCGATGGAAAACAGATATTGAACTCTTCCCCGATTTCGAAACGTTTGCTGACCAAAAGACGCGCTTTCGATGGTTGTTTACGCGACAGGTAAGCAAGGCGTTGTCCGCAAGCATTGGCTATATCTGGTCACAGCAATGGAATGCGGTCGATCCGCAAACGCAGCACATCCTAAAAACCAACTTGAGTTGGACATTGGACCGCCTTAAGAAACGCAAGAAATCGAAAACCAAGATTCCTAGTGCGCTTGTGATGGTGGGTGAACAGGGCAATCAAGTCGCGCCTGTTGTGCCTCCTGTGTGCACCTCAGGAGCGGCATACGTTTCAGAAGTACATGCAAAAGGTCAACCAGCTGATTGGATTGTGATCACGAACCGGAGTGAGAGTTGGTGTACGTTAAAGGGGTGGCGTCTGACGGATTCATTGGAGAAATCGGGTTTGGAGTTTGACGCAATTGTTCTGCCTCCTCAAGGAAAGTGGAAGGGGTATGAAAAAGGCCAAGGGAGCTTTGATTTTGGGATTTCAGCGGACGGTGAGCGCCTGTTTTGGATTCATCCTCAGGGTCAAATACAGGAAATTCAGGTCGGACCACAACAAGGAAAGGCAGCTCAATCCATTGATTTATTGGGTAGAAGCATGCATGCGGGATGGCCTGAAAAGGACTGATTAGAGAAGGAATTTGATGCGATGTGATTTTTGTCCACACCTGAGCTTGGGTTGTAAACATCCGTTTGCTATCTTCGCAGCCCCAATTTTGGGGTGAACAGTACATTCAAAACACTCACCGTGGATACTTTGAGCTACAAGACGCTCTCCGCTAATAAGGAGAATGCTGATAAAAAGTGGTTACTTGTCGATGCTGAAGGCCAGACTTTAGGCCGTCTAGCGTCAGAGGTCGCCAAGCGCCTTCGTGGCAAGCACAAGACCAATTTCACGCCTCACGCTGATTGCGGGGATTATGTCATCGTAATCAATGCGGAGAAAATTGTTTTGACTGGAAACAAGTGGGACCAAAAGGAATACATCCGGTATACGGGATATCCTGGAGGCCAGCGCAAACGAACTGCCCGCGAGCAAATGTCACGGAAGCCATTTGCGATGGTGGAAGATGCCGTTCGCGGAATGTTGCCAAAGAATACTTTGGGACGCGCCTTGTTCCGTAACCTTCACGTTGTGGTCGGTCCCGATCACAAGCACGAAGCTCAACAACCGGAGCTTTTCACACTCAACGCCTGACCTTAGCCTGATCAATCATCCGCATGGAAGTCATCAACACATCTGGCCGCCGAAAAACAGCAGTCGCACGTCTCTACCTGAAGCCAGGAAAGGGAGCTTTGACTGTGAACAAGTTGGAAGCGAATACGTATTTCACCACGGCCGTTCTTCAGTATAAAATCAACCAACCGTTCATGTTGACGGAGACCGCAGGTCAGTATGACATGAATGTCAACGTTGATGGTGGAGGTATCACAGGACAGGCAGAAGCAGTTCGCTTGGCCATTTCCAAGGCATTGATTGAAATCAATCCTGAATGGAAGCCTATTTTGAAGCAACACGGTTTGACCACTCGTGATCCCCGTATGGTGGAGCGCAAGAAGTTTGGTCAGAAGAAAGCACGTAAGAAGTCTCAGTTCTCAAAGCGTTAATCGCTTGTTTGAATTGGATAGAATCGTTTCTTCGATTTTCTCTTTGAATTTATTTAACAACATAGCTGTTTAGCATCCAAACTTCTCGGACTCATTAGGCAAAGTGCCAGATGGCTACCCAGAAGTTGAACAATCCAGGAACGTAAACATGGAAAGAACATCATTCGAGCAAATGCTCCAAGCCGGAGTGCACTTCGGCCACCTCAAGCGCAAGTGGAACCCACATATGGCTCCTTACATCTTCACCGAGAAGAAAGGAATCCACATCATTGATTTGCACAAAACCGGCGTCAAGCTAGACGAAGCCGCAGCTGCAATGAAACAAATTGCCAAGAGCGGTAAAAAGATTTTGTTTGTTGCTACGAAGAAGCAAGCGAAAGATGTTGTTGCAGAGCGAGTGAAGGCGATTGGCATGCCATACGTCACGGAGCGTTGGTCAGGAGGTATGTTGACGAATTTCGCTACCATCCGAAAGGGGGTTCGAAAGATGTCGCAGATCGACAAGATGGGTGAAGACGGAACTTTGAAGACCATGTCCAAGCGTGAGCGCTTGCAGGTGAGCCGTCAGCGTGCCAAGCTGGAGAAAAACCTCGGTTCCATTACTGACTTGACTCGAATCCCAGCAGCAATCTTTATTGTTGATGTGAGTAAAGAGCACATTGCTCTTGCCGAAGCGAAGAAATTGGGCATCCCTGTTTTCGCGATGGTAGATACCAATTCAGATCCACGACCAGTCGATTTCCCAATTCCTTCCAATGACGACGCTAGCCGTTCGATTGCTTTGGTTTTGGACGCTTTGTCACAAGCTGTAGCTGAAGGCCTTCAGGAACGCAAGTCAGATAAGGACGCTGCGGACGCTGCAATTGCAAAGTCAAAAGCGAAGAAAGAAGCAACTGAAGCTGCTGCTGAAGCCCCTGCTGCTGAAGCCGCTGTTGCTGAAGCCCCTGCTGCTGAAGCCGCTGTTGCTGAAGCTCCTGTTGCTGAAGCTCCTGCTGCTGAAGCTCCTTCAGAGGACAAGAAGGAAGATTGATTCCTTAATTTATTTAGGCATTGAACGTGCGGTGGGATGATCCCACGCCCCTCAAAAAAACCAAATCATGAGCATCACAGCTGCTGAAGTGAACAATCTCCGGAAGCAAACCGGAGCCGGTATGATGGATTGCAAAAAAGCTCTCCAAGAAGCCGAAGGAAATACAGAAAAAGCCATTGAAATTTTGCGTCTGAAAGGACAAAAGGTTGCGGCGAAGCGCGGAGATCGCGAAACAGGCGAGGGTGTCATTTTGGCATCTTCGAATGGCGAAGGTGATTTCGGAGTCTTGTTGTCGTTGAATTGCGAAACGGACTTTGTTGCGAAAAACGAAGAATTTGTAGGAGTCGCCCAGACGCTGGTAGACCTCGCGTTGAGCAATAAACTCCAATCAAAGGAAGCTTTGATGGAACAGGAATATCCAGGCTCTGGTGTTTCTGTTGCTGAGAAGATTACCGAGCAAATCGGAAAGATTGGCGAAAAAATTGAAGTTGCGGTGTATCACACAATGAGCGCTTCTCAGGTAGCAGCGTACATCCACCCTGGAAACCGGTTGGCTACGCTTGTTGGTTTTTCGGCCTCAGTGGATAGTGAGGTGGGGCGTAATGTTGCGATGCAAGCTGCCGCAATGGCACCTGTAGCGTTGGACGAGACCACCATTCCTGCTGATTTGATCGAAAAAGAACGCGCCATTGGAAAGGAACTTGCCATCCAAGAGGGCAAGCCAGAAGAGATGGCTGAAAAGATTGCCGAAGGCCGCTTGAAGAAGTGGTTTAAGGAAGCCACGTTGGTAAACCAGATGTTCATCAAGGACAATAAAATCAATGTTGCCGCCTATGTGAAGGCCGCCAACAATGATGCTGTTTTGACAGCATATTGCCGCGAAGCACTGGATTGATACAATCCCATTTAGGAGTTTAAAAGCAAGGGCTGCCTTTTTTGGTGGCCCTTGTTGTTTTCTGTGCCGAATGAACGCGGAATATTCAGATATTTACGCTTAGCATGAAGTACAAACGCATTCTCCTCAAATTGAGCGGCGAGGCCCTGATGGGTACAAAGCAATTTGGCATTGATAACGACCGACTGAAGCAATACGCTGAAGAAATTAAATTGCTCGTAGATGCCAAGGTGGAAGTGGCCATCGTCATTGGAGGCGGGAACATCTTTCGAGGTGTTCAAGCGGCTGAAGGAGGGATGGAACGGACACAGGGTGACTACATGGGTATGTTGGCCACAGTGATCAACTCAATGGCCCTTCAGAGTGCTCTGGAGAGTTGTGGAGTGGATACGCGACTGCAGTCTGCCATCGAACTCAAACAAATCGCGGAACCTTTTATTCGACGACGGGCTGTCCGCCATTTGGAAAAGGGGCGGGTTGTCATTTTTGGCGGAGGCACAGGCAATCCTTTCTTTACCACCGATTCTGCTGCGTCGTTGCGTGCGATCGAAATCGATGCTGATGTGATTCTCAAAGGGACGCGTGTCGATGGGATTTATACTGCAGATCCAGAAAAGGATCCAACGGCAACACGTTACGACCGCATTAGCTTCAATGAAGTCTATGAAAAGGGATTGAATGTGATGGATATGACGGCCATTACATTATGCAACGAGAACAAGCTACCGATTGTGGTTTTCAACATGAATAAATCGGGTAACTTGATGCGTTTGATGGAAGGGGAGGATGTTGGTACTTTGGTTGATCTTTAAATACGGAACCGATGAGCGAGGAAATTGAAATGGCATTGGATGTGGCGCGAGAAGCCATGGATAAAGCCATCAAGCACATGGAGTCTGAGTTGACCAAAGTGCGCGCTGGAAAAGCACACCCTGCGATGTTAGACAGTGTGAAGGTGGATTATTATGGTGCGATGACACCATTGAGCCAAGTGGCCAACGTGAATTCAACAGACGCACGAACCTTGACGGTGCAAGCGTGGGAAAAGTCCATGCTTGACAACATCGCCACAGCCATCATCAATGCCAATTTGGGGTTGAATCCAATGAACAACGGAGAGTCTATCTTGATTAACATTCCATCTTTAACCGAGGATCGCCGCCGTGATTTAACGAAGCGCGCACGTGGGGAAGGGGAAGGAGCTCGAGTGGGTATTCGCAATGCTAGAAAGGAAGCGAATGATTTCATCAAGGCCGCTAAGAATGATGGGCTGAGCGAGGACATGGCAAAAGACGGAGAGGCCGAAGTTCAGACTTTGACCGATGGCTACATCAAGAAAATTGATGAGATTTTGGCCGCGAAAGAATCGGATATAATGACGGTCTAAGCGTCCTGTAGGAACGCTTTATCGGACCAATTGCTGCGCATATTCGCCTGCCTTGACGCGTGCTTCTGCATCGCTATCGAGGAGCCCATCAAGACCTGGACATTCAAGCCATTCCACACGAGATAAGGCATGTTCGACTACGGATGTCAGTTCTAAAAAAGTAATTTCGTCCGCAAGGAAACGCGCAACAGCCACTTCGTTTGCGGCGTTTAAAATGCACGGAGCGTTCCCTCCCTTGTTTCCCGCTTCAAACGCCAGCGCTAGATTCCGGAAGGCCTCCAAGTCTGGTTTTTCAAACGTGAGCTGGGGATAGTTCATGAAATCGAACCGCTCGAAATTATTGGCCAAACGTCTTGGATATCCCAAGGCGTATTGGATGGGCAATTTCATATCAGGCAATCCCATTTGGGCTTTGATCGAGCCGTCTTCGAATTGGACACAGCTATGGATAATGCTCTGTGGATGCACGACAACATCTACCTGATCCATGCGCAAATCGAATAACCACTTCGCTTCAATGACCTCTAGGCCCTTGTTCATCATCGAAGCGCTGTCGATGGTGATCTTGGCGCCCATGCTCCAATTGGGGTGTTTCAGCGCTTGCGCTTTGGTCACTCCCTCCAACGCTTCACGCGTACGCCCGCGAAAAGGGCCTCCAGAAGCCGTAAGAATGATCTTCTCAATGGGATTCAACACTTCTCCAGCGAGACATTGGTAAATGGCACTGTGCTCCGAATCAACAGGGTGGATGTTCACGCCTGCAGCGCGTGCTTCTGACATGATCAACTCTCCAGCTACCACCAACGTTTCTTTGTTGGCAAGCGCGATGTCTTTTCCGGCGCGTATGGCCTTCAAGGTTGGTCGCAATCCGGCGGCGCCCATCAAAGCCGTGAGCACCATATCGATCCCCGCCATCTCCACAATTTGCTCGAGTGCATCTTCTCCTGCGTAGACTTTAATGCCCTCATCAAACAACGCGTCTTTGACTTTCGAGAGCAACGAAAGTTCTCCAATGACCACGGTATTCGGATGAAATTCCAAGGCTTGCTCAATCAGCAAGTCAGCATTGCGATATGCGCTGAGAACTTCAACGTGCAAGGCTTCGGGCTGTTGCCGGATGACCTCTAAGGCTTGGGTTCCGATGGATCCGGTGCTCCCAAGAATGGCAATGCCACGGGTGGTCGGTTGGTCTGTACTCAAAGGAATCCGAGTTCTAGTTTGGCTTCTTCACTCATGAGGTCTTGCGTCCATGGGGGATCGAATACGATGTTGACCTTAGCACCTGTGGCTCCTTCGATCCCCGAAACCTTCTCCTCCACTTCAGCGGGAAGACTTTCAGCGACAGGGCAATTGGGCGAAGTGAGTGTCATCTCGATGTGGACGAATCCATCCTCCGTGATTTTCACTTCATAAATCAATCCCAATTCATAGATGTCCACAGGAATTTCCGGGTCATGAATGGTTTTCAAAACGGCAATGACAATGGATTGCTTGAAAGGTGCGGGCATCGATATGGGGCCTTAATGAATGGAGGAATACCACGATTCCACAGCTTCCAATGAAAGTGCAGAGATGGACAATTTGTTCTTTTTTCGGTATCCGTTCATTTTTTCACGGAGACCTGCAGGAGATAGCTCACTCAGAGCAGCGGCGGAATCAAAACCAGCAGCAGCCACATGTTCAACCCACTCGGGTGGAATGCCCAATGCCTCTAATGCTGTCAAATCCGGGCCAGCATTGAATACTTCTGGACGCATTTGAGGGAACAATAAGACCTCTTGAATGGATGTTTGGTTGGTCAGCATCATGACTAAGCGGTCAATACCAATTCCCACGCCACTCGTTGGCGGCATGCCGTATTCCAATGCGCGCAAGAAGTCCTGGTCAATGAACATCGCTTCATCGTCACCGCGCTCTCCCAACTTCAGTTGTTCTTCAAACCGCTCCCGTTGAACGATCGGGTCGTTGAGCTCGCTATACGCGTTGGCCACCTCTGTGCCATTGATCATCAATTCAAACCGTTCCGTGTAGTCGGGCTTGTCGCGGTGCACTTTAGTAAGCGGTGACATTTCCACTGGATAATCGGTGATGAAAGTCGGTTGGATATAGTGGTGTTCGCATTTTTCGCCGAACAACTCGTCAATCAACTTGCCTTTTCCCATACTGTCATCCGTGTCGACACCGACCGATTGGCAGGCGCTGCGAAGCTCGGCTTCGTCCTTTCCGTCGATATCAACCCCGGTGTGTTCCACTATCGCATCGCGCATGGTGACGCGCTTGTAAGGGGGTTTGAAATTGATTTCATGCCCGCCCAAGTTGGCCTGCATTTTTCCATGCACGGATTGGCAGACATCCCCAATGAGATTTTCAATGGTCTCCATCATCCAGTGATAGTCCTTGTATGCCACGTAAAGTTCCAGCACCGTAAATTCAGGATTGTGGGTGCGGTCCATACCCTCGTTCCGGAAGTTTCGAGAGAATTCATACACGCCTTCGAATCCACCCACGATGAGTCGTTTGAGGTACAATTCGTTGGCAATTCGCAAATACAGCGGAATATCCAACGCATTGTGATGCGTTTCGAATGGTCGCGCCGCCGCACCACCGGGTATGGCTTGCAACACTGGTGTGTCCACCTCCAACCATCCTTGTTGATCAAACGATTCCCGAATGGTACGGATGATGCGTGATCGGGATTCAAACGTTTCGCGAACATGGGGATTGACCACGAGGTCTACATAGCGCATGCGATACCTCAATTCGGGATCAGAGAAGGCATCGTGAGTGTTGCCGGCATCATCCACCTTCACTGCAGGGAGTGGCTTCAACGACTTTGAAAGGACGGTAAGCTCCTTCACGAGGAGACTCTGTTCACCCGTTTGGGTGGTAAAAGTTTCTCCGGATACACCGATGAAATCTCCGCGATCAAGGAGCTTCTTGAAGACCACGTTGTACGTCGTTTTGTCCTCTCCAGGGCATAGCTCATCTCGGTTGAGATACAGTTGGAACGTGCCTTCGCTGTCTTGCATTTCAGCAAAAGACGCCTTCCCCATGATCCTTCGGCTCATCAAGCGCCCGGCCAAAGTGACTTCCATTCCGTCCTGAAAGGAAGTCGCAAGTTCTGTGGACCGGTGGGTCGCATCAAATGCGGCCGCGGGATACGGTTCAATTCCTAGTTTACGTAATTCGACGAGGGAATCCCTGCGAATGCGTTCTTGTTCCGACAATTGCATGCCGCAAAGGTACATCGGCGGACGCACTGAGCGGTGGTTGGTTGCGCTGACCTTTGTAGGTTTGCAGTTGCAACCACAACGCAAGAAATCCATGGGCCCCTTCAAGCTAAATTTTATTCTGTGTGCCGCATTGATTGGGGCGTCGACTTTCGGTGAGTTGAGTGCTTCAATTCAAGATTCATTGAATGTCAAAGGCCAACTGATTCCGTTGGTGCTTCTTGCAGAGGCCCCGGTTTCTGTTGGAACCTCATTTGGATCTATTTTAAAAACCGATGCACCGAAAGCAACCACTGTATTGGACTTGAGCGAATTAAAAACAGCTGTTGCACTGACTGAGGCTTTGGAGTTTGCTCCAGGTGTGGACATCCGTAGCCGAGGCCCTTGGGGCATCCAAAGTGATATCAGCATTCGCGGGGGTTCCTTTGAGCAAACGGCATTGTTGGTCAATGGTGTCCGTTGGAGCGCTCCACACACAGGGCATCACATGATGAATGTTCCGATAGATCCTGAAGATTTGGGTCATGTCGAAATCGTACGCAGTGGATCGGGCGCGATGGCAGGATCGGGTGCTTTTGCCGGTTCGGTTCACTTGCAGACCCCAACGGATGAAGTCTCCAATGGAGGAACTGCCGCAGTTGAAGTGGGGAGCTTTGGTTGGAAGCGCTTACGCCTTCATGCCGATATGAAAGCGGGCAATTCCATCCAGCGATTTAGTTTGTCTCGAGCAGAGACGGATGGCCATGTGGACAACTCTGATGCTCAGATCACGCGGGCCATGTGGGTGTCTGACTGGAACAAGGGAGCCGAGCAGTGGAAGTTCATGCTGGCATTGGAAGACAAGGCATTTGGGGCTCAGAATTTTTATACCTCAACCTATCCTGATCAATACGAAACGACCCAGGCGGCGATTGCCCAATTGAATTGGGAGAAGACAGGCACGAATTGGCGAGCTTCAGCCGCAGCGCATGGACGCTATCACCGTGATCGCTTTGAATTGTACCGTGAGGGGACGGGGTGGTATCAATCAACGGAAGATGGGTTTTATGTTCGAAACCCTCTGGGTTCTTTCGCTGAGCCGGATACGGCCGGGCTCTATGCGCCAGGAGCATCATGGTATACAGGAGCCAACCAGCACCGGTCATTGACGGCAGCGGTCAATGGAAAGTTTCAGTGGTTTCTCGATCAATCGGCGTGGACTGTCTCAGCGGATGTGCGTGAGGAAATCATCCAGAGTAACCGATTGGGAGCGGCCGTAGAGGGTGCTCCGGAGATGTATCCACTCGCGGATCAACGAACCAATGTCGATGCATTGGTGTCGTGGCGTGGTCATTCAGAATCGGGTCGATTGGTGGCATCAATGACCTCAGGAGTCAATCTAAATAGCCGGTTCGGAATGAACTATCTGCCTTCGGCCGATATACGGTATCGATTGGGGCTGGATCGAGAGGTGGTGGTTTTTGCTTCGGCCGGCCGGTCGGTGCGTCACCCTTCGTTTACGGACTTGTACTACAATGTTGGGGGGGCACAAGGAAGTGAAGATTTACTTTCGGAGTGGGCTGATCAAGCCGAGGTTGGAGGGCGTTGGACTCCTCAACAAGGGCGTTTTGTTCTTGAGGCCACAGGATTCATTCGCAGAGGAAGAAACCTCATTGATTGGATCAAGTACGACCAAGCGGTGCCTGCAGTGGATGTGTACCAAGCGGCGAACTTGTCTTCCGTAGATTTTAAAGGGGGGGATGTTGCCGCGACCTATCGATGGGACGCTTCAATCTTGCGGCGCGCGCGCATTTCTTATGCTTGGGTGGAAGCCGATCGAATTGCGCAAGATTTTACATCGAACTATGTGTTGGATTTCCTTAAAACAAAACTGGATCTGGTTACAGACTGGTCACTTCCGCTGGGAGTGAATGCGGGCATTCGTTACAGCATGCAGAAGCGAAATCAGCCGGTGTTTGACATTGCAGCAGGCAACACAGCGTTTCATCTTTTGGGCCTGTCGCTTGAACGCGCATGGGGCGAGCAAAACCAAATTCGTACAGCCATCCGAATGAACAATGCGTTGGACGAACAGTACTTGGACGTCGGTCAAGTGGTGCAACCGGGCAGACATTATCGATTCAGCCTTATTTTTGATTTGAAATCAGAAGATTAGAGGCCATGGAATTAATGAGGCAGTTGATCACGGAGTTCCCCAATCAGATGCGGGACGCTTGGAAGGTGGTAGAGAACTCACCCATAGACTTGGAAGGATTCATCCCCAAAGGAGCTTTGATTTTAGGAATGGGAGGCAGCGGGATTAGCGGGGTCATTGCTTCACGTATGCTTGCGGCAACGAGCCCAGTTCCAATCCAGGCCAATTCAGACTATTCGATTCCGGGTTGGGTGGGTGCTGACACATTGGTGATCGCCTGCAGTTATTCCGGCAACACAGAAGAGACATTGATTGCCTTGAAGTTGGCTCAGGAGCGAGGCGCTAGAATTGTTGCGATCACTTCTGGAGGCCAGTTAGGGGAATTGGCGGATCAACACGGATGGCCATCGGTGCGTTTCCCAGGGGGGCAACCTCCTCGGTCTCAATTCGGATATGCGTGTACGAGCGTCTTCCACGTGCTGCATGCTGCGGGCTTAGCCTCGGACAAGCAGCGTGCGGCCTTTGGTCGCGTCGGGGACCACTTGGCTGCAGGCCAAGAGAATGCCATTAGTCGTGGCGAGTCGTTGTCTGAATTACTGGATGGCCGAAAAGTCTTGCTGTACGGCGATACCTCGCAAGAGGGGCTGATCATCCGATGGAGACAACAATTGAATGAAAATAGCAAGCTGCTTTGCTCACACCATGTCTTCCCGGAGATGAATCACAATGAGCTGGTTGGATGGGAGAGTGGAGACGAACAGATCATGGCATTGGTCTTTCAAACTCCGGAGGATCATCCAAGAACACGGACTCGAATGGATGTTTGCATGGAAATTTTCCAGGAGCAAGGCGCTGACGTGGTCGTGATTGAGGGCGATGGAGACGATGCAATTTTGCGCTTTTTCGACCTCGTTCATGTCGGTGATTGGACCAGCTTGTTATTGGCCGAAAGTTCAGGAGTGGATCCCGTTGCGATCGAGAACATTGATCAATTGAAGGACGCGTTGTCCCAAATCCCATATTGACCGCAACAGCATGAAGCCCAAGGTCCGTTTCCATGCGTTGGGTCATTCGGCCTACACTCCGGCCCTGGAGTTGCAAGAACGGCTGATGAAGGGAGTGATTGAACGAAAAAAAAACCGTCGGAATGCGGGGTTGGGGGGGCAAGAAATTTCGGAAGATTCTGAATTGAGTCTCCCCGATAGCCATTTGATTTTTGTGGAACACGCGCATGTATTGACGCTTGGTAAAACAGGCAGCGCCACGCACGTGGTCGCCTCGGAGGAGCGCCTCAAGGACTTAGGAGTCGAGTATTTCCCGACCAATCGAGGCGGTGACATTACCTACCACGGACCGGGCCAGCTCGTCGGATATCCCATTCTGGATTTGGAACAATTCTATACCGACATCGGCAAGTACATGCGGATGTTGGAAGAAGCCATCATACTGACGTGCGCTGACTATGGCCTGGAAACAGGCCGAATCAAAGGGCTTACCGGCGTTTGGGTCAATCCCGAGGCCGGCTTGGGAGCGCGTAAAATTGCGGCGCTTGGCGTCAAGTGTTCCCGCTGGGTCACCATGCACGGGTTTGCGTTCAATATCAATACGGACCTGCAATTTTTTGAGCTTATTGTGCCTTGTGGAATCGGAGATCGCGGCGTGACATCGTTGTCAAAAGAATGTGGCCGGACCATGGATTATAATGAAGTGTCAGCTCGAGTGTTGAAGCATTTGACGGAATTGTTTGAATGGAATGTATCCGATAAAGCCTGATTTGACGTGCTTTAGTTGAAATTCGCAAAAAAACTACCATGCGCCTTTTTAAATCCCTCCTTGCTGTCATCGTCGGCATCGTCATTCTTTCCTTCATTACGGGACATGGATATGTCTGGGGGGGAATTCAGGAAACGTATTTTCGAGGGTGGAAGAATTCAAACATTGACGATCTCGAGTTTAGGGACATTCGTGTTATTCAATCTGCAGATGTGGCGCAGCCTTGGGCAGAAAAACTCAATGAAGTCAATCCTTTCACGGAAGAGGATGAGGCCTGGAATGAGGAGTATCTCTCAGCCAGCTTTTTGGTGATTCAAAATGACACCATTCGGCATGAGACGTATTGGCAAGGACACGATGAGCAGACGGTGACAAATTCATTCTCGGCCTGTAAATCCATCGTTGCACTCGCAATTGGCCTAGCATCGGACCGTGGGTTGCTGGATGTCAATGATTCCGTGGCGAAATACTTGCCCCGATTTATTGGCGAAGCAGGCCGTGGCTTGACGATCAAGGAGCTCCTACAAATGCGCTCTCACATTCCCTTTGGAGAGAGCTATTCGAGCCCGTTGGGTTTCATGGCGAAGGCCTATTATCGCGCGGACATTCGGTCTTTGGTAGAGCCGTACACGGTGACCGACGAACCGGGTAGTCGTTGGAAGTATGAAGGGGGCAATACCATGCTCTTGGAAGAAGTTATTGCTTCATTGGGAAAAGGTTCATTGAGTGATTGGGTTGAGAGAGATTTGTGGCAGCCAATGGGAGCAGAAAACGATGCGTTTTGGGGGTTGGATGCACCCCTTGAGGAGGGCGGTGTCGAACGTTGTTTCGCACAGTTTTATGCAACGACTCGTGACTATGCGCGATTTGGAAAACTGCTCAATTCCGACGGTAAATGGGGCGATCGTCAATTGTTGAGCGAAGCATTTACGGAAGCGGTCACGACACCGATTTCGCAGACGACCGACGCGTGTGCCGCGGAACATTACGGGTACCAAATTTGGTTGGGCGAGACATCCAATGGTGAGGCGTTTAGCTGCATGGAGGGCCTGCGAGGTCAAATGATTATTTCCGTTCCCGAGTTGAACGTCGTCGTTGTGCGGACGGGTTACAGCAAACAAGAATTGAAGCAGGGTGAATTACCGGCTGACATCTACCGAGTCTTGGACATGGGACTACGTAGTATCAATGGATAGAGGCGCTACCTGATTCGTCAGCCATGAATTCATTGAGGCCAGTTACAAATTCAAGTCATCAACGCGGATGTTTAATCCATTGTTTTGATGACAAGAAATAAATCAATGATTGCTCTAAATCAACCCATCCGGTGTCTTGTTGTAGACGATGAAATGCCAGCGCGTCAGGCGTTGTGCCGTCAAATTGAAAGGCATTGTCCGCACTTTCAAGTTGTGCAAACGGCGAGTTCTGCCGCGGAAGCGTTTCAACTGATCAAAGAGCTTGCTCCCGAAGTGGTATTCTTGGATGTCCGCATGCCCCATGAAACAGGACTCGAGCTTTTGGACCGCTTTGAAGAACGCACCTTCCATGTTGTTTTTTGCACCACCTACCACGAATATGCCGTTGAAGCCTTGCGCAAAAAAGCGTTCGATTATTTGCTAAAACCAGTGGATGCCATGGACTTGATTGCATGTGCCAAGCGCATTACGTATGCGCTACGGGTTCAGCCAGAATCACAGCAGACACAGACTCCGCCAGGAGGGCGTCGAGTGGAGCTAATCACCTCGGGTCAACGCCATTTTGTGCGACACGCAGACATTGTGTATGTCGAGGCGTCGGGCAGTTATTCGACGCTTTATCTGACCACAGGCAAACGCATTACTGTGTCGAAAAACTTAAAGCGCATTGAAGAAATGCTTGAAGACACGCTGTTTTGTAGGGTGCACAACTCCTTCTTGGTTCGACTCGATGCTGTGCAATCATTTAGCCACCGCAACGGTACGTTGTTGCTTCCAAATGGGAAGGAGATCCCTATGGCGGTGCGGAAGCGGGAGCAGGTTAGGAAGCGATTGGTTGGGTTGATGACAGGTGCCCAGGATGAGGCTGAATTGCCCCTTGCAGCAGAACAGCAACAGCAATTGTTGACGTCGCAATAGCTACCCTCGGTTCTCCCCGTATCTTTGCCGTTCATGACAGATCGAACTGACATACGGCTATTGAGTTCTGAAGAACTCAAAAACGCAGTTGCTGAATTGGGAGAAAAACCATTTCGCTCGCGACAGCTTGAAGATTGGATTTGGACGCACGGTGCCGGTTCGTTTGATGAAATGACCAATTTATCCAAGTCGTTTCGCGGTTTGCTCGGCGAGCGTTTTGAATTGTCACGGATTCGCTTGGCTGAACAGCAGGTCAGTCGTGATGGGACAATCAAATGTGCGTTTGATGTTGGTGTAAACAAGGTGGTTGAAGGGGTTTTGATCCCTACGACTAAGCGTATGACGGCATGCATCTCGTCACAAGTGGGATGTAGTTTGGCCTGTAAGTTTTGCGCAACAGGCAAACTGAAGCTGCTTAAAAACCTGACTCCTGGAGAAATCTATGATCAAGTGGAGGTCATTCGAGGTTTGGCTGATGAGCATTACAACAAACCGCTTTCCAATATTGTGTATATGGGAATGGGAGAGCCGCTGTTGAACTATAGCTCTGTTTTAACATCGATTGAACGCATCTGTGGAGACCCCGGGCTTGGAATGTCTCCGAAGCGTGTGACCATCAGTACGGCGGGGATTGCCAAAGCAATTAAGCGATTGGGAGATGATGAGGTTCGCTTCAACCTGGCCCTGTCATTGCATGCGGCCAATGATGCCAAACGGAATCACATCATGGCCATCAACGAATCCAATAACTTGGAAGCTCTCGCTGATTCGTTGCGCTATTTTCATGAGAAAACAGGAACGCGTGTAACGTTTGAATACATCATTTTTGATGGGTTCAATGACCAATTGAGTGATGCACGTGAATTGGTGCAATTTTGCAAACACGTCCCATGCAAAGTCAACATCATCGAGTACAACCCGATTGACGATGGGGAATTCCAAATGGCAAAAGTTGACCGGGTGGATGAGTTTGTCAAACTCCTGGAGGACTGTAACATCATCGTGAACCTTCGTCGTTCACGCGGTAAGGACATTGATGCTGCTTGCGGGCAATTGGCAAATAAAAACACGCCAGCAAACGCGTTCAAGGCGGGTTGATCAATCCAGCTTGAGAACCGCTAAGAATGCGGACTGTGGTACTTCAACATTGCCGACTTGGCGCATGCGCTTCTTGCCTTTTTTCTGCTTTTCGAGCAACTTTCGCTTTCGTGAAATGTCGCCGCCATAGCACTTGGCTGTAACATCCTTTCGGACGGGTTTGATGGTTTCGCGCGCAATGATTTTCGCTCCGATTCCTGCCTGAAGTGCAATCATAAACTGTTGCCTAGGGATGAGCTCCTTTAACTTCAAGCAGATGCGTTTTCCCAAATCGAACGCATTGTCTTTGTGTATCAAAGCGCTCAAAGCATCCACGGGATCACCGTTGAGCATGATGTCCAACTTGACCAGCTTGGATTCTTTGTATTCGTCAGGGAAATAATCAAATGATGCGTATCCCCGAGAGACGGATTTGAGTTTGTCATAAAAATCGAAGACAATTTCTCCCAAAGGCATGCTGAAAGACAGCTCTACACGATCTGCAGTCAAGTAAACTTGGTTCGAGAGGATTCCTCGCTTTTCGATGCAAAGGTTCATGACTTGTCCGATGTATTCGGATTTCGTGATGACCTGTGCCTTGATGAAGGGTTCCTCTACGCGCTCCAAATGATTGGGCTCGGGCAAATCAGATGGATTGTTCACAACGAGCATTTCACCGTCCTTGATATAGGCGTGATAGCTCACGTTGGGGACGGTCGTAATGACGGTCATGTCGAATTCACGCTCCAGCCGCTCTTGGATAATCTCCATGTGCAGCATGCCCAAAAAGCCACAGCGAAAGCCAAACCCAAGTGCCGCCGAAGATTCCGGTTCG